>CAZILT010000021.1:0-10912 GCA_964540185.1 uncultured Dehalococcoidales bacterium | reverse complement strand
TGTTCCTGGGGATAATAACATCTATATCCGTGAGATTATGTTCCCTGGCGCCCTTAATAAAGATAGCATCAGCCATCGTGACTCCAATTTTAGCACCAGCATCAATGCTTCTCAAAAAAGAAGGCAGAAAAGCAGAGAACATCCAACAACCTAGTACGAAGTTGACAGAATAACAGGTGACTCTGGTAATACTCCTCAGCACACAAAACCCAGCTTGGCTCGTCGTCATAGCCCCTTACTTCTTTCCTTCGCTTGAGGTGAGCGCGATGTAATTGTTAGGGCTTCTTCCTCGATTGCCATGCCCCAGTGCTACAGCGCCCTCTTTTCTGTACGCCGCTGGAATTCTTCTCACATGACGTAACAAGAGGCACAGCAACTCAGATGCCTCCCTGCCAATCATTTTGCCCACCGCTACCTGATTTAACACTACCAACTTTCTCTGCTCTTTCTTGTTCAATGTCACCATCTCCTTCATGGTGACATTTTCCCTTAACAGTTGGAGAGGACAAAATCCTATAACATCGACAGTGAGGATTCGCTTTATTGACAGAGTACATATCCTATGTTACTGTGGTAAATAAGCAATAGAGTACAGGGGGAGTAATGGGATAATGGATTATGAGCGCGAGTTACTTAAAGGTAATACTGATTGCTTGCTTCTTTGCTTAATCAATCGACAACCGACATATGGCTATCAAATAATAAGGGAACTAGAAAGACAGAGCAGTGGATATTTCCACTTCAAGGAAGGAACCTTGTATCCTGCTCTGCACCGCATGGAGAAAGACAAGCTTATCAAGGGCAGATGGCAAATGCTCCCCAATAGGCAGCAAAGGCGGTATTACTATATAACTGAAAAGGGGCAGCAAGTTTTAGCTAAAAGGTTAACTGAATGGCAGGGCTTCTCCACAGCGGTTAGATTGATAACGCAACCAGAAACAACTTAGCGTCGCTATGGCAAACAAACTAGACGGCTATCTGGATAGCTTTAAGGCTTGCTTTAAAGGGGATGCGGCAGTCAGGGCGAGTGTGACTCGTGAGCTTCGCACACATCTTGAGGATAAAAGTCGAGACCTGGAGGAAAGCGGGCTTAGCGAGGAAGAGGCAGTCGAAACCTCTATACAAGTTTTTGGCCCTCCTCAACTAATCGCTAAACAAATCTATGAAATCCATAGCCAGAGTACATGGCAGGAGGCATTCTTGTCTGCCTTGCCCCATTTGCTGGTTGCCCTGCTTTTTGCTTCGTACCATTGGCAAAACATCTTGTCCTTATCAATCATATTAGTGGCGGTTACTTGTATTGTAATTTATGGTTGGTGTCATCATAAACCAGGGTGGTTCTTTCCTTGGTTAGGGTACTATTTGCTCCCAGTGATAATTACTGGCTTTCTATTGCTCTCCTTACCCCAAGGTTGGATTTGGCTAGCAGTACTTGCTTACCTCCCCTTAGCTCTATTTGCGCTGGCCTATATAATGAAGCAAATTGTAAGCCGTGATTGGCTTTATGTATCGTTAATGCTAACCCCTCTTCCAGTAGTACTCAGTTGGTCACTAGCCTTGGATATAAATGGTCGTCTGCCAGGCGACATATTATCGGCACGATTGCAACTAGCTATTCCTTGGATAGTCGTTAGCTTCCTTGTTTTGGCTATGGCAGCCTTTACATTCACCCGCGTGAGGCAGCGGTGGTGCAAAGGTGCTACTTTGTTAATTCCACCGAGCGTAATCCCGGTTTTAGTGGCTGGAGTAAATAGAGGAAATATTGGCTTCTGGGGTTGGCTGATATTACTCCTCTCTTTATTTGCAGTCACTGGCCCAGCTTGGCTGCAAGCTAGGTCATAGCAATATATAACATAGAGTGTGGTGGCACCCAAGCTAGGAAGTCGGATTTTGCTCGTGGTTCCATAGATCTGTTTGATGTTGACAGGCTTTTCTATAAGGCAACTTCAAATGTTGGTAAGCATGCCTCGTAGCTGCCCTGCCGCGGGGCGTGCGCTCCAAAAAGCCTAACTGAAGCAAATAAGGCTCATAAACATCCATAATGGTATCAGCATCCTCGCTGATAGAGGCAGCGATGGTATCTAGTCCTACAGGTCCGCCATCAAATTTATCAATTATGGTATAAAGCACCTTTCGGTCCACATCGTCCAAGCCCACCGAATCTATTTCAAGTTTTGAAAGTCCCTCCAGAGCTGCTTCCCTAGTGACCATTCCCTTTGCCATGACCTGAGCGTAATCGCGTAGACGTTTTAACAGGCGGTTAGCTACTCGGGGAGTACCTCTGGCACGCTGGGCAATCTGGGCAAGCCCTCCTTCATCCGCTACCACATTAAGGATGGCTGAAGAGCGTTTTAAGATTGCCTTTATAGCTGTCTCATCATAGAAGTCAAGGTGATACGTTGCTCCGAATCTATCGCGAAGCGGAGGGCTCAACAAAGCGAAGCGAGTGGTAGCTCCAATTAAGGTGAAATGGGGTAAATTCAATCGCAAACTTCTAGCTGCTGGGCCCTTGCCCAGAAAGATATCAAAGACGAAGTCCTCCAACGCTGGATAGAGTTTTTCTTCTACTGTGTGACTAAGCCGATGAATCTCATCAATAAAGAAGATGTCCCCCTCACGCAGGTTGGTAAGAATGGCGGCCAAATCTCCGGGGTGTTCTATTGCTGGTCCTGAGCTAACTTTAATATTGACGCCCATCTCAGCAGCAATGATATAAGCGAGGGTGGTCTTTCCTAATCCGGGAGATCCATAGAGAAGAATATGGTCTAGTGGCTCCTGCCTTCCCTGAGCAGCCACAATGGCTATTTTTAGATTTTCCTTAACCTTTTCTTGACCCACAAACTCATTTAGACGCTTGGGGCGAAGGCTCAAGTCAGCGGATATATCTTCAACGGCCAGCTTGCCTGAAACCACGCGCCCTTCGCTGAGTAGGCGAGAGTTGCGAGAAGGATACTCCTCTGTGGATTGCCCTTCCTTGGATATAGGAATGCCCTTTATGCCTCCTCCCTTGTTTGGTATGGAATGTGATGGCCTCCCTTTAGCATCTGGCATGCTAGTTTTCCTCTATTGTTGGAGGGGCAGGTGGGGTGCCCAATTGAGGGCTCGAAGGCTCAGTTTCCTCGTCAGTCAATACCCGAGCAGGGATAAGCCTGCCGAGAATAATATTTTCCTTAAGTCCGCGAAGTTTGTCTATCTTGCCCCGGATTACTGCATCAGTAAGAGCACTGCTAGTCTCTTGGAAAGAGGCAGAAGCTAACCAACTATCCTTACCTAGGCTGGCTCGGGTTATTCCTAAAAGAACAGTCTGAGCTGTTGCTGGTTCACCCCCTTCAGCTAACACCCTGGCGTTTATCTCTTCATAATCAAAACGGTCGGTTAATTCACCTGGCAAGAGCTCCGTATCGCCTGATGAGATAACCTCCACTTTCCTCAGCAATTGGCGAACAATAACAGCGATATGCTTGTCATGTATGCTAACCCCCTGAGAGCGATATACCTTTTGTATTTCATCAAGTAAATATTGCTGCGCCGCCTCCTTCCCTACAATGTGTAATATATCATGTGGGTTAATAACTCCCTCAGTAAGTTGCTCACCTGCCTTAACCATGTCTTTCGACTTAACAAGCAAACGTGCGCCATGTGGAATGGTGTATTCCCTCTCATCTCCTCCCTCATATTTGATGTAGAGATGGCCGTCTTCGATGATAACTCGCCCGGCAATCCTAGCCACTATAGGTTGTTCTTCAGTTGTTGCTGGCAACTGCTCCTCAGGTTTCTCTGAAGAAAAAGCGGGATGAAGCAGAATGCTGCCAACATTAACATATTGTCCATCACTTACCAGCGTCTTCGCTCCAGGTGGCAATTCAT
This sequence comes from uncultured Dehalococcoidales bacterium, assembly GCA_964540185.1. GTDB lineage: Bacteria > Chloroflexota > Dehalococcoidia > GIF9 > AB-539-J10 > CAZCKW01. Next base: position 7,045 of record CAZILT010000021.1, on the reverse strand, counting down.
ATTCATCTAGATAAGACTCAGAGCTAGTAACTTTGACCACGTTCCCCCCATCGGTATTGAGCACCTCAACAGTGCCATCGATCTCAGAAATAATAGCTTTACCCTTCGGTGTTCTAGCCTCAAAAAGTTCTTCTACTCGAGGCAATCCAGTGGTAATATCAGTGCCGACTACCCCTCCAGTATGGAAAGTACGCAAGGTGAGCTGAGTGCCCGGTTCACCGATGCTCTGGGCAGCGATAATGCCTACAGCCGTGCCAAGATTTACTAGTTGTCTTCTAGCTAAATCCCTGCCATAACAATGCTGGCAAACACCAAACCGAGCGTGACAGCTGATAGGCGACCTCACATATACTTGATTGATGCCAGCATTGATAATTCGTTCCACCTTTTCCTCATCAATCTCTTCATTGCGTGAAGCAATAACCTCACCTGTACGGGGATCAGCAAGTTCACCTGCCGCCAAATAACCAATAATCCGTTCACCCAATGCGGGCAGAGAGCCGCCTTTGCTATCTCCCGATATCCAAACTCCTTCAGTAGTGCCGCAGTCCTCCTCAGTTAAAATAACATCCTGGGCCACATCTGCAAGGCGTCGGGTAAGGTAGCCACTATCTGAGGTTCTTAGGGCAGTATCAGCTAATCCTTTACGAGCGCCGTGAGTGGAGATAAAGTACTCCATAGGTGACAGCCCATCTCGGAAGCTTGACCTGATAGGGAAGTCTATTATTTTTCCAGATGGATCAGTCATCAATCCCCGCATTCCAGACATCTGCCCGATCTGAGAGATATTACCCTTTGCTCCTGATGTAGCCATCATATAGACCCCACCATAACGGTCTAAGGATTGAGATATATCCTCAGCGATTTTATTTGTGGTCTCCATCCACACTTGAACTGCGTTCTCATAACGCTCATCCTCAGTGATAAAGCCGTGGTTAAATTGGTCTTCAGCAAGGTTAACCAGTTTATCAGCTTCTTTAAGAAGATTGGCCTTCCCTGGTGGTTCCTCAATATCGTTCAGGGCGACAGAAATCCCTGACTTTGTAGCATACTCAAAACCTAACTGCTTAAGGTTATCTAGGACAGTAGCGGTAGCTTCGTTGCCTAATAAGCGAACACAATTAGACGCTAGCGATCTCAAGGCAGTTTTGTCCACCACTTCATTGTAAAGACGGAGCTGTGGAGGCAGGGCATCATTGAATAGAATTCGCCCTACGGTGGTCTTCAGCCGCTTCACCTGCCCATCTGGGTTCCGTACCTCGATCTGTGCGCCAAGCTCAATCATGCCTAATTCATAAGCCAGCTTAGCCTCATCAAAATTGCTGAAAGGTTTTCCCTCTCCCTTAGCCCCAGTCTTAGTAAGAGTAAGATAATAGCAACCAAGAACCATGTCCAGACTAGGTAACATTATTGGGTCACCGCAGCTTGGTAGCAGCATATTATAAACGCTAAGCATATGCTCTCTAGCCTCTCTCACCGCTGCTTTGGACAATGGCACATGGACTGCCATCTGGTCGCCGTCAAAGTCAGCGTTGAAGGCAGCACAAACCAGAGGGTGAACCTGAAAGGCATCCCCGTCGATCAAAACGGGCTCAAAAGCTTGAATACTCAGGCGATGTAGCGTAGGGGCACGGTTAAGCATCACTGGTCGTTCTTTAACCACCTCGCTGAGTAAATCCCAGACCTCAGGCCTAGCTCTCTCCACTTGACGTCGAGCGCTCTTTACATTACTGGTGTATCCCATCTTCATAAGCTTATGCATGACGAAAGGCTTAAATAACTCCAAGGCTACATGCCGGGGCAAACCACATTGGTGAAGTTTAAGTTTGGGGCCAACAACAATCACCGAGCGTCCACTGTAATCTACTCGCTTACCCAAAAGATTTTGCCGAAACCGCCCCTGCTTTCCCCTTAACATAGCTGAAAGAGATTTCAAAGTGTGGTTGTTGCCTGTAACAACCGCACGCCCCCGGCGTCCATTATCAATAAGGGCATCAACGGCTTCTTGTAGCATACGCTTTTCATTACGAATAATAGCTTGGGGTGCACCTAAACCTATAAGCCGGCGTAGGCGGTTGTTACGATTGATAACACGCCGATAAAGGTCGTTAAGGTCACTGATAACGAAGCGGCCACCATCTAGCTGAACTACAGGACGAAGTGCTGGAGGTAATACAGGGAGCACAGTCAGGATCATCCATTCCGGTTTGTTCCCGCTAAGCCTGAAAGCCTCGACCAATCGTAATCTTTTGCTAATTCTGTCGTGCTGTTGTCTAGAAGCAGTGCGCATGTCTTCAAGGAGATTCTGCCGCAGCTTCTCTATGTCAATTTTCTTCAGGATCTCCAAGATAGCTTCAGCCCCCATGCCAGCTGTAAAAACATCACCATATTTGCTCTTAAGCTCCTGGTACTCCTCCTCATTAACTATTTTTAATGGCTCAAGACTTTCTATCTCCTCCCTTCTTACCTTCAGCTCTTCTTTAAGTTGTGCCTTTTTCTCCACAAAGCTAGCATGTAATTGATTCACTCCCTTCATTACAGATTCCTCACCAGCCTCATCCTCAGCTTTAACCTGTGATTCCTCAACCTCCCTGTTTACGCGTTCCTCTTCTTCAGCAATCCTTCGAGCTATTTCTTCTTCCAGCTGCTGAATCTTTTTCTGATGGGCTTCTTCATCTACCGAGATAATGATGTATCTAGCAAAGTAATTGACCGACTCCAACTTCCGTGGAGCGAGATTCAGAAGAAGTCCGAGCCGACTGGGCACTGATTTCACAAACCAGATATGAGCAACTGGGGCAGCTAACTCGATGTGTCCCATACGCTCTCTACGTACGCTAGAGTGAGCTACCTCGACTCCGCATTTGTCACAAATAACACCTTTGTAGCGTATCTTCTTGTATTTGCCACAATGGCACTCGTAGTCTTTAGTAGGGCCGAAAATTCTTTCACAGAAGAGCCCGTCTCTTTCGGGCTTCAAAGTACGATAATTTATCGTCTCTGCTTTAGTCACCTCACCATGGGACCAACTCCTGATTTGCTCTGGTGAGGCGAGGCTTATTCGAATAGCATTCAAATCATCAAATTGAGCCATCTCTAGTTATCACCTCATTCTATAGTCTCGTTTTGAATTTTGGTTTGACGTCGGCAAAGAAACTTATTTTCTCCTCATCCTCGTTGAGCAACTCGACAGTAAGGCCCAAGCTCCGTAGCTCCATGAACAAGACTTTGCATGCTTCAGGGACACCATGTTGGTGAATGTCTTCACCTTTAAGAATAGCCTCATAGGCTTTAGCTCGACCTGTCACATCATCTGACTTTATGGTAAGCATTTCTTGAAGTGTATGCGCTGCACCATAGCCTTCCAATGCCCATACCTCCATCTCGCCGAAGCGCTGTCCACCAAATTGAGCTTTTCCCCCCAAAGGTTGCTGTGTGATAAGTGAGTATGGGCCAGTGGAGCGAGCATGCACCTTGTCTTCTACAAGATGAATTAGCTTCATCATGTAGACGCTGCCTACAGTTATTGGTTGGTCAAAGGGTTCACCAGTTCTTCCATCCCGAAGCTCCATCTTGCCAAAAGTAGGAGGGTAAAGCCTTCGCTCTTTATAAATTCTTTGTGCTACCTGCTCTGTCTCCTCATCAGTTAGCTCCTGCGTCGGTATATCCAGCTCCTCAAGCCATAAACGCAGCGAAGCTCCTTTAGCCTTTCCCGGGCATCTTTCATCCATTATTTCCTCAGCATTAAAACCGTGATTGGCAAGCCATATTTTAATTTTGCCGTGATCGGCCGCTACACTGGTATCTTTTGGGTCAAGACAAACGGCACCTGCTTGCCAGGCTATCCAAGCTCTAGCTAGGGCATCCTCAATGGCTACAATACTGGCTCCATCAAAGATTGGATTAATTGCTCTAAAACCCAATATACGAGCTGCCCAACCTAAATGAGCCTCAAAAACTTGCCCAATATTCATACGGGATGGAACCCCCAGCGGATTAAGGATAATATCCACAGGTGTGCCATCAGGCAGATAGGGCATGTCTTCCTCAGGCACTATGATTGAGACAACTCCTTTATTGCCATGCCTGCCTGACATCTTGTCACCGACTGAGATATTGCGCTTCTGGGCTACCCATACATGTACAATTTTGTTAACCCCCGCAGGCAAATCATCATGCTTATCACGAGAGAAGACTCTGGTGTCAATCACTCTTCCCCAGCCTCCAGGTGGCACCCTGAGGGAGTTATCCTTCACATCACGTGTCTTCTCACCAAAAATAGCTCGTAACAGCTTTTCCTCTGCCGAAAGCTCAGTCTCACCCTTAGGGGTAATCTTCCCTACTAGAATGTCGTTAGACTGCACTTCAGCACCAATGCGTATGATACCTTGCTCATCAAGGTCACTCAGGCTTTCCTCACTCACACCAGGTATGTCTGCCGTAATTTCCTCCGGTCCCAGTTTGGTGTCACGTGCCTCAATGTGGTACTTCTCAATATGCATAGATGTGTAGGTGTCATCTTTAACCAGCCTATTGCTGATGATAATGGCATCCTCAAAGTTATATCCCTGCCAGCTCATAAAGGCGCAAATAACATCACGCCCTAGGGCAAGTTCCCCATTGTCTATTGACGAGCTGTTTGCTAGGACTTGCCCCTTTTTAACTCTATCACCTTTATTTATCACGGGATGTTGATCAACGCATGTTCCCTGGTTAGTTCTGGTAAACTTTGCCAGGTGATAAGCATGATTTTCACCCTTCTCATCCTCAATTTCAATTTGCGAACCGGTTACCAAGGTTACTACGCCATCGACAGGGGAAAATATTAGCTGGCCACTATATTTAGCTACCTCCTTCTCCATGCCTGTAGCTACTAGGGGAGCCTCAGGATGTAGCAGGGGTACGGCTTGACGCTGCATATTGCAACCCATTAAAGCCCGATTAGCATCATCATGCTCTAAAAATGGGATAAGACAGGCGGATACACCGAATAGCTGTTTAGGGGAAATATCCATAAAGTCTACCTTGTCTACTGCCTCCTTGAAATACTTACTACCTTTCTTGACCTCGATCTTATCCTGGATAAATTCATTCCTCTCATTGAGAGGAACTTTAGCTTGGGCGATGGCGTATTGGTCTTCTTCATCGGCTGTTAGATAAGCAATCTGGCTGGAAACGAAGGGCGTCACCTTGATAGTCTCCACGGGAAGCGAAGCTAACCTTTCCGCTATCTCTTGTGTAACCACTGTGTCCGATTTAGATATAATGTGACCTTTATTATCTACTATGTCCTCTCGAACCATTCTTCCCAATAATTGTGATACAGTATTAGGCACTTCATGGATGACCCTGCGATACGGGGTTTGCACAAAGCCGTATTTATTAACGGAAGCGTAGGTGGCTAAAGAGCCAATCAGGCCAATGTTGGGGCCCTCAGGTGTCTCTATGGGGCAAATCCTTCCGTAGTGAGAATGATGCACATCACGAACTTCAAAGCCAGCTCGTTCTCTAGAAAGGCCACCAGGCCCCATAGCAGAAAGACGCCGCTTATGAGTCAGCTCAGCCAGTGGATTAGTTTGGTCCATGAACTGAGATAATTGAGACCTGCTTAAGAACTCTCTTATAGCCCCCACCACCGGGCGTATGTTGATCAACGCGGAAGGAGTGGCTACTTCAGCACCGAGGATACTCATTCGCTCTTTAATAGCCCTCTCTAGGCGGAATAAGCCAATGCGAAATTGATTTTGTAGCAGGAAGCCTACTGTGTGTGCCCGTCGATTGCCTAAATGGTCAATATCATCGGGTTCCTCTTTGCCAGTGTTTATTGAAATGAGATGACGCACTACTTGTACCAGGTCTTCAGGCGTTAAGGCGAGGTAATTCTCAGGGATATTCACCCCTAGTTTTTTATTCAGCTTATAGCGTCCCACCTCACCCAGGCTATAGCGTCGAGGGTTAAACAGGAAATTTTTCAGCAAGGTTTTAGCACTATCAAGGCTAGGTGGTTCACCAGAAGATAATTTGCGATAAATATCGACCAATGCATCGGCTTTATTTCTAATCAGCGGGTCTCGTTCTATTGTCGATTGAATAAAGGCATGGTCAGGGGAGTTATCTACATCTTGAAAAAGGGTTAGTAAGGTATCGTCGCTATCAAAGCCTATAGCGCGCAATAAGGTAGTAACAAGTATCTTTCGTTTCCCATTCACCTTGGCTGAAATCACATCACGGCTGGAGGTATCAAAATCGAGCCATGCTCCCCGCTCGGCAACCAGTTTAGCGGAGCCTAACTCCTGCCCAGTTGCCGCATCTTTATCCAAAGTAAAGTAAACGCCGGGAAAGCGGGTTATTTGGTTGACTACTACTCGTTCTGCTCCGGAAATAATGAAGGTGCCTTTGTCTGTCATTAAAGGAAGATCGCCAAAAAATAATTTCTCTTCTTTGATCTCGCCTGTCTCCTTAATCAATAGCCGAACTAAAACGTGAAGGTGCGAAGAATAAGTCATGCCCCTGTCAAGGCATTCTGCAACAGAATGCTGAGGCTCACTAAACTTGTAATCAACAAAGTGCAATTCTAGCCTGGTACCAGTATAGTCCTGGATAGGTGAGATCTCATCAAATAGTTTTCTCAAGCCCTCTTCCTGAAACCAATGAAATGAATCAAGCTGAACGCGAATCAGATCAGGTATTGCTATCACCTCAGGTAATTTAGCAAAGGATTTCACTAACCGGTATTTAGACAGCGATGAAACAGTCATAACTTCTTCTCCCGAAAATAATGAAATTACACGTAGTCTCTTAAATCATCTGAGCTATGTGATATTAAGCAGGGATAAATTTGGAATTAGTGAAAAAAAGGGGGGAACGATTAACATAACGCAACCTTGTATTCTAATTTTAATGGATTTTTTTGTCAAATAGACGATTTGAGTTGTGTCAAGACTCATTAGAAATGTCCTCTACTTTAACTCATTAGAAATGTCCTCTGGTGACCTCACACCGGTAATGTCTGGCTGATGCGTTTATTTTGGAAGCTGTATCTTCT
>CAZILT010000020.1:0-6713 GCA_964540185.1 uncultured Dehalococcoidales bacterium | reverse complement strand
AGTAAAGACGACCCTGAGAAGCAAACTAAATTTATCAAGAAAATGATTAAGTTAGGACACGAAAGTCCTTTAGAACATGTCACGTTCACTTTTGCCCTGGAAGGTATTTCTCGTGTTTTAACACATCAGCTTGTAAGGCATAGATTGGCATCATATTCTCAGCAAAGCCAGAGGTATGTTAAGAAGGCAAATTTTGACTACATAATCCCCGGTTCAATTGAAGAAGACCAGATACTAAAAGCCGAGTTTGTGAAGATTATGAATGAAATCCAGGCAAGTTATAACAGAATGATAGAGAGGTTCAAAGAAAAAGGCATCGTTGGCGAGGAGGTGAATCAAGATGCCAGGTTCATACTTCCCCAGGCAACAGAGACGAAAATCGTGGTTACCATGAATTGCAGAGAGCTTCTTCATTTCTTTGAAGAGAGATGCTGCATGCGTGCCCAATGGGAAATTAGGGACCTTGCCGATAAGATGCTCAATATATGTAGACAGGAACTGCCAGCTGTTTTTTCGCACGCCGGGCCAAAGTGCATTAGGTTAGGGTATTGTCCTGAAGGAAGGGAAGCCAGCTGTGGTAGATATCACTCACATGAGTGACCTGCTAGAGCTTTATAAAGCTTCAGGGTAGAAGTAATTAAATTAAAACAGAATACATCGTTTTTAGCTCCTCTGAAACATTTAGTTCATATTAGAGAGGGCGTGATGCTGCGTAGAGATACAGTTATTTGGAGGGCTAAAAGTGGCGAAACTTAGTATGTAAGCGGTCTTTTTGTTATTATATGTAGATTTCCTCGTAATGAGCTGATAACCCCTCAAAAATTGCAAATCTGAAAGCTAGAAATTTGATTGTAGGTGCGAGATGATAAACAACTCAAGCGTGAAAACGGAAATATTGGATAACATTCCAATCCACCTGGACATTGAAGTGGTGGCAAAGAAATTACATTTACAACAAAAAAGAGGAGGCTCAGGGTATTTAAAAGATGTTCAAGAGTTGTTTGAGATTGCTAATTTCCTAATTGAGCCCAAAGCTATTTACCAGGTTTTATATGTTAATAACAAAAATAAGGATACGGTAGATATCGGCGGCGTGAGGTTTACTAGCCGCATCCTCAGGATTAACTTAGATAAGATAGGGAGAGTTTTTCCATACATCGTGACAATTGGCAGGAAGCTGGAGGATAGGGCTGATTCATTTAACGATTTGTTTAAGAAACTGTGTCTTGATGAGATGGGGGACGAAGCCTTAGGCTCAGCTAGACAATATCTGGCAGATTACTTAAAAAGAAAGTATAAACTTGGGCAAATATCAATAATGAGTCCAGGAAGCTTGGAGGATTGGCCCCTGACGCAACAAAAACAGCTGTTTTCACTCTTCGGCAATGTTGAAGATTTGGTCGGAGTTAGGTTAACCGAAAGTTGCCTGATGATTCCCAGAAAATCTGTATCCGGGATATATTTTCCTACGGAAGTCCAGTTCTATAACTGCCAGTTATGCCCGAGGAAAGAGTGCAAGCAGCGATGCGCCCCCTATGATATAAAGATGGCGGAGAGATGCAGCAGCAATCCCATCTGAAAGCGAATATCCACGAAGAGAGCCTTGAGATTTTGAACCTGCACTTGTCACGCTAACGGACAATTCTTAAGTCAATAACTTTATAATCCAGGTTTTCCTCTTCCAGGCTCTGTGCCAGTATCGAAACTTCTGCCTCGGTGCAAATGAGCAAGAAAGGCAATCCAGAGTAGGCTGCTTCTATAGCTGCTTCTCTAACCCCGTGAAGGTAATCAGGTTTTACACCTGCACGTCTTAATGCTACCAGAGCCTCGATACCTATTACTCCTATTAGCCTTTCTTGCTTTGTCTCCTCTTTCAATCGAGCGAGGTCGGTATTTCCTGAACCTCCCCGTTGCACAGTGGGCACCTTGCCTATGGTTATCTTACCGGGCTCAAGCTTTATCACTCCCTCCACACTGGATACACCAACATCCTCGCCTTTTTTGACAGCAGACACAACTATTCCTCTAGCCCCCTCACTGCTTATAATGCCAGAGGCAAACAATAGGCCCTCCTTCATATATAGTGACACTTGCTGGCCAGCAGATAAATCGCTATCAGCTATGGCGGCGGAAATTGATATATCAGTCACCACCTTGCTTACAAATGAAGAGTAGCTTTGCAGTTGCCTTGCCATCCTTAGAATCCAATCTATGCCCTCTCGAGTCACTCTATATCTGGAACGACCTTGTGAGCTAAGCCAGCCATCTTTTATCAACTCTTTGACATACTCGGAGACCGCTTGAGAGGTTATCTTTAGCTTTTGGGCGATGTCCTTCTGCTGTATATTCGGTTGCTTCGCTGCTATTTCCAGCAATATCTGAAACTTGGTAGCCAGATTCTTACTCTGCAGTATTTGTGCCATACCGGCAATATTATAGCATTGAGAGCGTGTATTACCAGTAAATTGTCACTCTGCCTCTTCATATCCTGTCATCCTGAGAGAAGCGAAGGATGTTATATTGCTCGAAGCAGGCTCCGCGAGGGTCTGTTAAGTGAGGGATTCTTCGCCCATAGGGCTCAGCATGACAAAAAGCGAGGTTACCAACCAGGACTACTGTGATAGCCTGGTAATTCCAACTTTCAGGTATCGCCAGCTATCTGGAGAGCGGGCTGGGGCAGACCTCCTTTAGCACACACTCATCACAGCGAGGTTGGCGAGCACGGCAGATGCGCCTGCCATGCTCTATCATATGGAGATGAAACTGATACACCTTTGAAGGTGGGATTTGCTCCTGCAGCAAATTGTGTGCCTTCTCTATCGAAACTGTGGAATCAATTAAACCCAATCGTCTGGCTACCCGGAAAACATGGGTATCCACTGGCAGGGATGGTTTCCCCAGCCCGAAGAGCAATACACAGCTGGCTGTTTTGGGGCCTACGCCAGGCAATCTCGCCAAATAATCCTTAGCCTCAGAGATACTCATCGAAGTGAGGACATCAAGGCTGATATGGCCTGTTTCCTGTTCAATCTTGTTAAGAATCTGCTTTATCCTCACCGCCTTAATCCGGGATAAGCCTCCGGACTTGATAGCTTGGGCGATATATTCCACAGGGGCTGAGGCCACGGCTTCCCAGCTGTCGAAGCTAGATGTAACTGAGTCAAAAGCTCGGTTAGAATTTATATCCGAGGTGTTCTGAGAAAGGATAGTTGCTATAAGCACATCAATGGGCTCCCTGCCTGGCTGCCACTCCAGAGGACCATATTCACGCTCCAATCGCCCGATGACTTCTTCTATAGTCATTGTGATCAAATAAAAAAATCAAGATCTATGGCTGACTACCCTTGGATGGATGACAACATAAATCACAGAAGCTAAAGCCAACACTATCAGCCATGCTTTCTTCTGAGACATGCTTGGCACCTAACCCGAAAGCGAGTATGGTTTCTGTATACTATAATACTACACTTCTGGGGTGAGGTCAGCCATTTTCTGGCGAAAAAGTTTGTCGGGGAGTAAACTAGAAGCCAATTTATTCGTTATATGGATTGAGGTCTGCGGTAAAGAACTATGAGAATGAAAGGGAGTGATAACTTTGAGGATCCTGAAGAAAATCGATGTCAGTAGTTAACAGTAAATGTTATTGGACAGGCACAAACAGGCGCCGGAAAAAATCGAAAGGAGGCAAATTATGAGAAATATTAGTAAGCTGTTCAGGACTGTGGCGCTGGCGGCTATCGTATCCATGCTGCTGGTAGCCATACCCATTTCATCGGTTCTGGCTGCCGCGTCGATTGAGCTAGACCCTGAGGAGGGTGAAATTGGTGAACGGATCGATATTGAGGGCGATGGTTTCTCGGGAGAGGAAGACGTTGAGGTCGATATCTATTTTTCCAGTGAGGAGGCTGATAAAGGTGATGACATTGACGATGAGGTTGAAAACTACGAGCGCGTGAAATCCGGGGTGACAGTAGATGAAGATGGCGAATTTGACACCAGCTTCAAAGTGCCAGATGGACTAACTGATGGCGAGGATGACGAAGAGGTGCACGGCGGCACATATTATGTCTATGTTACCTATTCCGATGAAGACAACATAGAGGCTGTTGCTGAGTTTACAGTAATCGCTGGCGAGATTGAGCTAGACCCCGATGACGGTCCGGTGGGCACCGAGGTCGAAATTAGCGGCACTGGTTTCACTGATAATGAAGTCATTACCGTGGAATATGATGATGACGAGGTAGATATAGCAAGTGGCGATGAGGAAACCGATAGAGATGGTGAGTTTGTGTGCACCATTATCATCCCCGAAAGCACCGCTGGTGACCATACTATAACTGTAACTGACGATTCTGGCTCCAGTGATGAGGCTAACTTTAGTGTGGAACCGGTGATAACCGTTACTTCGACTGGAACGACAGCTGGTGAAACCGTAGAAGTAAGCGGTACCGGTTTTGGCAAGGATGTTGAGGTTATTATCAAGCTTGACGGTGAGGAGATTGCCGAAGGCGAGACCGATTCCTACGGCAGCTTTGAGATTCCCTTTACCCTGTCAGAAAAGACCTCCGACACCTACGTGATAGAGGCAACGGATGAGGATGACAATACGGGTAAAGTAGACTTCACTATAGCTGTTGATGTCAAACTCAGCCAAACGACGGGAAACGTGGGTGGTGATATCACCGTCACTGGCACTGGCTTTGCCGTCAACCAGGCAATAACTATCAAGTATGATGCCACTCAGGTAGCTACCGCTACGAGCGATAGCAAAGGCAGTTTCTCTATCAGTTTCTCAGTGCCTGAGAGCGAACATGGCGAGCATACCATAACGGTTGCCGACGCCTCGGGCCGCACGGACAGCAAGAGCTTCGTTATGGAGTCAACACCACCAGCCAAACCTACGCTTAGCCTGCCAGCTAACGGCACCAGGATTGGATTTATTGGCAGCCAGACTCCTACTTTCCAATGGACGGCGGTGACAGACCCCAGCGGAGTGAACTACGTGTTGCAGATTGCCAGCGACCCGGGCTTCTTCAGCCTGGTGGTTCCTGAAGTTAGCGGGTTAACTGAGGCTAGCTATACCTTGCCCCAGGGGCGAGGTCTGCCCTATGGCGATTACTACTGGAGAGTAAAGGCTATAGATGGCGCCCAGAATGATAGCGGCTGGAGCCCAGTTTATTCTTTCCAGTCAGGGCTCCTGCCTTTATGGGCATTTATCGTTAGCATAGTGCTAATCGTGGTGCTTGGTGGCGTGTTGGTTTATCTCTTCGTCATGAGAAGATGAAGGAGTTACTATAAACCTTTTTTCGCAATGGTTTCGTTGCGGAAATAGAAAGTATAAAGAGGCTGTTTAAAAATAAAGTTGCCTGATTTATCAAGCAACTTCAAAAATCTGGGAGTGAAGACTCTCCAAAATGCCCAAAATCGAACGGGAAAACAAAGTTAAAACAGCCTCAATATAGTAGCAGGGATGGCGTCTGCAACTGCGCCAGAAGCCCTGATATCCTTTCATTCACTTTAACGCATATTTGCTTTTCTCACCGAGCCTGAAATCTCATCTCAGTGTTGTGGTAACCCTCGCCTTTTTGTCTGCTGTTGAAACTTGTGATACTGTAGTTTGTAAGGCTTTCATGAAAAAGCGTAAAGTCGTTTTGGATATGGACCCTGGCATCGATGATGCTTTAGCCTTAATCCTGGCTTTGAGGTCAACGGAGATTCAGGTTCTCGGGATAACCGCAGTGGCAGGCAATGCACCGGTGGAGCTAACCAATGCTAACGCTCGCCGTGTGTTGGAATACCTGGGCATAACTAATATCCCGGTGGCTGCAGGGGCAGCAAGGCCCTTAGAACACCCCCTAGTCGATGCCCTGGACTATCATGGTGTGGATGGGCTGGGCCAATGCGGCTTACCCTTTCCCAGTCTTTCGTCATACCCGGCGAAGGCCTGGGATTTCCTGGTCGAATCAGTATTAAATGCGCCGGGTGAGATTACATTGGTGGCAACAGGGCCTCTGACCAACATAGCTTATGTCTTTCAGAGCTACCCTGAGTTGCCAAAATTGCTGGCCGGGTTGGTTATTATGGGAGGAGCCTATACCCTTACGCCTTATGGCAAGGGAAATCGAACTCCCTTTGCCGAGTTCAACATCTGGCAGGACCCGGAGGCAGCCCATATAGTGTTTACCTCCAGGGCGTGTATCTCTGCTATAGGGCTGGATGTATCGACAAATCCTGCAGCTTGTCTGACTGGCCAGCGTTTAGAGCAAATTCAATGTGGCCATACTTCTTCTGCACGCCTGGCAGCGCAACTGGTGGAATATGTGATAACCCACCATGGGCATTGCGAACTTCACGACCCTCTGGCCTTGACAGCTTTACTGGATACTTCTCTATTTGATTTCGTATCTGTACCTGTGGAGATAATAGCAGGTAATGGCTGGGATCGAGGGATTACACGTGTTTTACCTTATGATAGCGGTCATCTGTCAGCTAATAGCCTTCAGTTAATAAATGTAGCCGCTGGAGTGGATGGGCCCCGCTTTCTAAACCTATTCCTCTCGCGTATACTTGAGGAACGAGATGGTTAAACTTGTAGTGTGTGGTGCCATAAATTGGGATATTAGCTGCTTTGTAGAGCATTTGCCTGTGCCTGGAGAGGAAGTCACTGTAGGGCAAATCGTCCGGGTGTCTGGGGGGACAGGGGGTAATATAGC
>CAZILT010000019.1:0-3566 GCA_964540185.1 uncultured Dehalococcoidales bacterium | reverse complement strand
CAGTGGAGGGAGCAAGCTCCGCACCGCACTTAGAGCAGAACTTAGCCCCATCAGGGTTTTCAGCACCACATTTTGAACAGAACATTTTTCACCTCCTGCCTTATTTATTCTATAAGTATAATGCAATTGAAGTTATGGCTTTATCAATAGCTTACAAGCCTTTGATGGCAACATAAGCGGCAAGGTCAGCAAGGCGACAGCTATAACCCCACTCATTATCGTACCAGACCAGCACCTTTACCATATTGCCATCTATGACTATGGTGCTTAGGGCATCGAAAATAGCGCTGGCTGAATTTCCCTTAAAATCCATGCTCACCAATGGTTCATCACAGTATTCGACAATTCCCTTGAGTTCTTCCTCAGCAGCTCTCCGGAAGGCATTATTAATCTCATCAGCGCTTACATCTCTGTTCAAATCAGCCACAAAGTCAACGATTGACACTGTGGGGGTGGGCACCCTTATAGCTATGCCATGAAGCTTACCCTGAAGCTCTGGAATAACTACGCCCACGATGCGAGCAGCGCCAGTAGTGGTGGGAACAATATTCATAGCGGCAGCCCGTGCTCGACGCAAATCTCGATGAAACACATCCAGAATTTTCTGGTCATTAGTATAAGAGTGGATGGTGGTCATTAGCCCGCGGCTGACCCCAAAATTCTGGTGAAGAACTTTAACCACAGGAGCAATGCAGTTAGTGGTACAAGAACCATTGGATATTATGCGGTGCCTGGCTGGGTCATACTTCTCCTCATTAACGCCGAGGACGATAGTTATATCCTCCTCCCGAGCTGGCGCTGAAATGATTACTTTCTTAGCGCCGCCTTGAAGATGAGTAGCAGCCTTGGCAGCCTGGGTGAAGAGCCCTGTTGATTCTATTACGATATCCACCCCGTAATCCCTCCAGGGAATCTTACCGGGGTCACGCTCAGCCAGGACTTTTATCTCTTTATCATCGACTATAATAGAATTCTCTTTAGCTTCCACTTTGCCATGATAGGCACCATAATTGCTATCGTATTTGAAAAGATGAGCGTTAGTCTCAGCATCAGTAAGGTCATTCACCACTACCACCTCCAACTTACTAGAGCACCGCTGTTTTATCGCCTTAAGAGCCAGTCTCCCAATACGCCCAAAGCCATTAATGCCTACTTTCGTTGCCATTTTTGTACCTCCTTTCTGATTTTTTGAGTCAAACTTCATTATAAACTTACCTTGCCGTAAATTCTACCCTTGTACTTTGCTTAGTCAAAAAGCTTTCTCAGAGATCTCGTCAATCCATTGCAAGGGAATATGTTTCTCAACCTGGTTTGCGGAGTCGCCAAACCACTGAATTCTCTACGCTGGGTCTCTACTACTTCACTATTTAGATTTCGCTTTATGGTCTCCTACAACACTAGTTAAGCAGTATCTTCCTCGGCTTGTCTGCTTAAGATATTCCACTCGTAATGTTGTGCTTTAGAAAGAGATTTAAAAACTCCAAAGGCATACTCAGCGAATAAAACCAAATTGGTCTCCGCATCCTTCCTGCTAGGCTCTAGCCTATAGCTGCCATCTATATAGGTTCCAGGAAAGAAACGGTTTAGAAGCTCGTGCCTTTCTTGTGACCAAGAGCGCATTTTTTCAGATTTGATTAGCATATTGGAGTGTGTCGCTGCATGCCTCACTTCTGTGACCGCGACGTACCACTCAGTTAGATCAATATTACGGTTGTTTCGCTTCTCCACTTCCTCTAGTTCAGGCGCAATTTTCCGTAGGAACTTAAGAAGATCGACATTTTTCGGGTAGGCTTTGCGAATGAACTCTTTCCAATACTCAACATCTGTAGGTTCCAACGATTCCTTTCTCAGCTTTGGGTCTAACTTCTCAAGTTTCCCAGCATCCGCTTGTTCTCTGTGTATAAATACATAGGTCGCAGTAATGTCTTTGAGAAATGCCTCGAAGGCTTCGTATCCCTGGGAGATTGTCCAAGTAGCTTCACTGCATAATAAATCATCCACCTTTCGGAGATATTCTTCACCCTGTGAAATAAATTTGCCAGTAGGATAGTAGACTGCCCAGTTATTTTCAGGCCGTTCGGTCAAATCCCTAATAACCAACGATGCTCCCGCATATATGGCAGATGGGTCAACGTTGCTTTTTGCTATAATTTCCCTAAATAACTTGCAGAGGTTCTTGAGAAAACTCTCGAGATGGAAGAGTAGCCCATTGAGCATATTAAGACGTAAGAAAAGATTATCGAGAGGGGATTCAATTGGGTTGATATTGCTACTCATATAGTCTTTGTCTCAAACTGTCTAATAATGGTTCCAAGCTTATGTCCTGAAGGTGTGTCCACTTCCAACTCTCGGTCTTCGTGTTGATATGCGGATTTCCTTTTTGCCCGAAGCCTGTCGCGATATCTTTCTGTAAAGGCCTTCTTCTCTTCTAGTAAGGACATAATCTCTGCATCTGTCGGTGTCGAAGCCATGGATACACGCCGTCAAGGTTATCTCATAGTAACCTCTCGCTCCTCCCTACTCAATCCATAGAGGTCAAAAACAATGGAATCAATTTCCTGTTGAAGGGATTTAATCTTATCCCGAAGGCTGGTAACCTGAGACAGAACCTCCGCGCTCTTCTTATCAGCTAAACCTGGCTCAGTAGGGATGAGAATTTGGTCGATGATTTCACTCCATTCTTTGCCCTGGTAGTTCGGCAATATCTTTTGGAGATATACTAAGACATCATAAGGGGCAGTTAAGGCTAGCGTCTGCCTGTCTTTTGAGACGACAGTGAGGTTTTGGGCATCCTCAGACAATTTTGCGCCTTTCAAGAAGAAGTGGTCAATGACCTTTGGTTCATATCGAATTTGTGGGTGTGTACGAATGGTGCGAAGCACTGAGGATTCAAGGGATTTGACCACCTTTTCATCGTCTATTTCCGGTAAAGATTCATTTTCCTGAAGGCGGGTTAAGCGTGTCCCAGGGAAGAATCGGTGGTAGTTAGCCAGTCTCTCCTTAGCTTCGATGATACTATCAACCAGTCCTACCAGATGGTCGTGGATTTTGACCTCTTGAGGGTCGTCAAAGTTTATGCGGCGGATGGGGATAGTCCCAAGGACATTTTTAGGTAAGAAATACTTTTGCCCCCTATGACTAACCTTATGTTCAAACCAAAAACCAATAAGCCTGGAGTTCAATATTGACAGGATGTACTTTAGGTTCTCAATGGTATTTGACTTTTTCAGAGTTAAAAAAGCATTTCGTTCAAGGTAAAGACTATATGAGGAATACCCAAAGCTATTGTACTCAGGCCATATTGAGCTTACTATCTTTTCCTCTTCAAAGATTTTCTGGTCTCTCTCCCGATGCAACTTATGCCAGGAATAGCCCTCCTCATAAACCCTAAGTCTATTTTCCAAGATGGGTCGGAACTTTTCCAAGTGTGCCTTAATCCCGGGATATTTCTCAATGTCAATATCCTTTGTGGTGTAGATAACAAACAAATCATCCTGTTCGCCTGTTTCTTCAGCAAGATAACTTTCTATGTCTGCTGCTTTATGTATCGGTTTAATAACCTTTTT
>CAZILT010000018.1:0-4093 GCA_964540185.1 uncultured Dehalococcoidales bacterium | reverse complement strand
TTGTGGAATACCTTTCAGTCTGACACCTCCGTCTTTCTATTCTACCTGACTTTGGTGTCCATTAAATCCATCCTACCCCAATTGAGAAAAGAGTTTGTACAGGACCGTGATGAATCCTATGAAAAAGAATACACACCTCAAGCGAGGCCGAATGTTCTGTTTGAGGCTGGTCAGGCCCTGGCAGGCAGTCAGGAAAGAACTATATTAGTACAAGTTGGCAAACTTCGTAACTTTAGCGATATTCAAGGGCTTCATATTACTTACCTTGATAACTCGGCCCAAAAACGGCAGGAGCTGATTACCAAATTAGGCAATGCCGGTTGTGATATTAGGGATATTTCAGCGGAGACTAGATGGATAGAAGTGGGCAATTTCGAAGATACATTTGATATATCTGCAGCAGTTAAGGAATTTCAAAAGGAGAACTTAACTTCAGAAGCTCACGATCCATTTGCCAAAATCAAGCGCACAAAAGTAGTAAGGACAAAAGAAGGCATACCGGATCGCCTAGGCAGAGTAAGAGGTGGGAAAGAGCTCATTAATCTCTTAGGTGGTTGTCATGCTGGTTCCTTTGACAACGACGATCTGACCACGCAATCAGAGGTTGACCTAATCGGTAGCTTCTTCCAGTCACTCCAAGATCTTATGGATTTGTTACCTGATATCGGGCCAAGCAAGCGTATTCGTTATGAATTTGACTTTACAACACAATTGCAGGAACTTGAAGCCACAGGTTTTATTGTCTTTGGAGGGGTAGAGATTCGTAGGCTTGAAGATGGCGTAAGTAGTCCAGAGCCTTTTCACGTTGTAATTATCCGGGTAACAAGGAAGACAAAATCTGAAACTGATTCAATTTCACTCGGAGATAGTTAATCAGACAAGAAAACTGGAAATGCTACCGTATCAAGTTTATCCACTGGCCTCCACTTCTCAATGACTTTCCAACATATCCAAGCAACCTGCCGCCTTACACCATGAGCTTTACCTCACCAACCTATCCACCGGACTAGCCACCACGTGTCTCTTGAATACATCATCAAATCCCAGAGCTTGAGTATAGCGTCTTGTCATCTCTAGAGTTGAGTGTCCCAGAGCTATCTGTAACTCAAATGGATTAGCCCCATTCCTTAAGAAGCTGATTGCGAAGCTGTGTCTCAGCTTATGTGGTGACAACCTAATACAATGGCTCTTGCCCAAGTTCCTAATCATCTGGGCTATACCATCAACTGTAAACGGTGCATTATCCCTACCCAGCCACACATGGTCTACATCCACTGGTCTGTGTGCTAGGTAGTTCCACAAAGCCTTCTGTGTCTTTATCCCTATCCTAACTAACCTTTCCTTATCACCTTTACCTATAACCTTAATGATACCCTGCTCCATGTTGATATCAGACATTGTGAGATTGGCTAATTCAGATAACCTGAGGCCGGTATCCAGAAACATGAATACGATGGCTTTGTTTCGGTAGTTATCGATGGTTTTACCATTGAATGAACCTAAGAGCTTATTACATATCTCCGGTTCTAATCCTTTGACAATCTTACGCTGAAATCGTGGCTTCCTAATAGTCGCCATAGGATTAGTCTCAATCATACCTTCGTTGATAGCCCAGCGAAACAGAGCAGATAAGCCAGTATAGTATCTATCGACTGTATATGCACATACCGGTCTGTTTGCTCGTGTATTGGTGCTATCCCATCTGTTAGGTGAGTCCTTTAGGTATCCCAGGAAGCTTCTAATAGTGGTGGCATCAATAGTATCAATGCCATATTTGTTCAGAAACCACTGAAACTTATCGAGGATATTCTTGTAGAAGGATATTGTGGCAGGAGACTTGTTTTCTACTTTGCAGGACAATAAGAAACCTTCAATCAAACGCTCTAAAAGTATAGCTAACTGCGTGTGGGAATTTGAATGAGTCGAAAGGTCTTTTGAGATAGGATTAGCTACTTTTGTTGTGTTGGTGGAGCTGATGGGATTCGAACCCACTACCTTTTGACTGCCAGTCAAACGCTCTCCCAACTGAGCTACAGCCCCACCGAACTATTAAATATAACAAAAGGGGGGGAGAAGCTCAAATTAGAAACTCAAACCCAGCCATTGCAATATAGTCCGTAAGCCAAAGTATCCAAGATAAGCCAAAACCATGTTTTTGACTGTCCTTCCCGCCCAGGTCAGGAGGAAAAACTTGCTTGGACCAAAGCGAAGCATGCCCATGAATACAGCGAAGGGATAGTAAAATGGATTTAAAATGGATGCCATGATGAAAACAGCCTTAGAGCCATGATGCTGTAATATGTTACTAAACCGAGCGTAAAGAGCACTGCTATTATCCCGGAATAAGCCCCGGCCACCATAGCCAGTGAAATAAGCACCAGCAGCACCTGTAGCTTCGCCAATTCCAGCTATGACGCCGACTATAGCAGGATTTAACACGCCGCCTAAAGTAAATGTGACAAGGATGCCAAGTCCGGGGATAGCTAGAGTCCCACTGGCGAGCATGCTAATAATAAAGCAACCAAGATAACCCCAGCGCCTTATCTCACCCAGATAGCCTCGATGCTGAATAATAAGAATACAAAGCGTTACAGTAATTGCCAGGGATAATCCCCCGACAATGGCCTCCCGCCTGGTGGGTTTTAATTTCACAGTCTGGTATTATATCCTTGCATCGGCAGCTTTCATAGTAGTGAAACTCAAGCCATCCTCCCCGGCATTAATAGCTACAGTATCCCCTTCCTTGAATTCACCCTGCAATATCCTGCTTGATAGCGGATTTTCCACATACCTCTGTATAGCCCGACGTAGGGGGCGAGCCCCATATATCGGATCATAGCCCTTCTTCACCAGCCAGGCCCTGGCTTCAGAGCCAATCTCAAGCTTGATATTTCGCTCAGCCAGACGCTCCTCTACCTCTTTAATGAGCAACTCAACAATACTCTTCAAGTGTTCCTCAGTAAGAGGATGAAATATGATGACATCGTCTATTCTATTAAGTAACTCCGGGCGAAAAGTCTTTTTCAAATCATTTTCTATATTCTTCCTCATCCTCTCTTCAGCAGCCTCATCCCTGTGACTGAAGCCAATAGCCTTGTGCTGGAATTCCTCAGTACCCAAGTTGCTGGTCATAATCACTACCGTGTTTCTAAAATCCACAGTTCGGCCATGTCCATCGGTAAGCCTGCCATCCTCTAACAATTGCAGCAGTATGTTGAGCACCTCAGGATGTGCCTTCTCTACCTCATCGAACAGAATAACTCTATAAGGGCGGCGGCGCACAGCCTCAGTTAACTGGCCTCCTTCCTCATACCCTACATAGCCAGGTGGTGCGCCAATAAGGCGAGCTACAGTGTGTTTTTCCATATATTCTGACATATCCAATCTCACCATAGCATTCTCATCATCGAAAAGGAATTGGGCTAAAGCGCGAGCCAGCTCCGTCTTGCCTACGCCAGTAGGGCCAAGAAAGATAAAACTGCCTATGGGACGCTTGGGAGCCTTGAGCCCAGCCCGACCTCGACGAATAGCATCGGAAATAGCCGTCACCGCCTCTTCCTGATTCACTATTCTCTGGTGGAGCCTCTCCTCCATATGAACCAATTTGTCATTTTCAGCCTCGAGCATCCGGGAAGTGGGTATACCCGTCCACTGGGAAACAAGCTGAGCAACATCCTCCTCATCCACCTTGCCATCTATTTTCCCTTCTTGCTGCCACCGAAGCTTGGCATTATTGTATTCTTTTTCTAGTCGCAATATTTCTGCTTTCAGTTCGGCTGCCTTTTGATAGTCTTGCCGCTGTGATGCAGCCTCCTCCTCATCGCTCAAATGCTTCATCTCACGGTCTAGTTTTTTGACCTCCTCGGGGGCACTTTCCATTTCAATGCGTAGTTTGCTGGCCGCTTCATCGATTAAGTCAACTGCTTTATCAGGCAGGAATCTATCTGAGATATAACGCTGGCTTAGCTTGGCAGCAGCTACTAATGCCGAATCATCTATCCTTATCTTATGATGGGCTTCATATCTGGGGCGAAGCCCTCTGAGCATCTCTATGGTTGCTTCCGCACTAGGTTAAACAATGAATACAGGCTGG
>CAZILT010000017.1:0-7248 GCA_964540185.1 uncultured Dehalococcoidales bacterium | reverse complement strand
GCAGGCGATGGATTGGATGCGATATAAACAAAGGAGCGATTCAGACAACGAGTAAGAGATTGCAAAAGATAATCCTTGAGCAGATGTCATTGCGAGGAGTCGAAGCCTCCGAAGCAATCTCAAAGGGGATTGCTACGCTCCCTACGGTCGCTCGCAATGACAAGGTGCAGTATTCGTTTGCTATTTACAAGGTCAATGACTATGACTTACAGCTTCTAAAAACCGAAGCAGTAGAACTTGCCGTCCAGCATATTGGAATTCAAAGAGTCCGAACCGATGCATTTTTTGACGGATACTTAGGAAGAAATCTGGTTAAAATTATTGACTTCAACCACCCCTTAACACTTTTAGATTTACAACTCCTTCAGGACGAATTAAAGAAAAGACCAGATGAGGACAGAGATATAACCATTGTCTGTCTTGGCAAGGAATTAGCCGTTGACCCATGGATTGATGACTGGAATAAGGAACATCCTGTAAATAAGATTGAAGTAATTGAATTAAAGACAGATAAAAAATATGGTAACTTCTTAATCCACAAACCCGCCGAGGCTAAAATAGAGATTCTTCGCTCCGCTCAGAATGACAGAACAGCGATAATAACTATAGGGGATTTTATCTCACCTACCATAATTGAGCGCCTTAATATTGACAATAAACTCTTCAAGGTAAAAATCCCTGATTTTAGATGCATGATTGATACAGTTTTAATTGACAATAATTACGACAATAAAACCTTCCATATTGTTTACTCAGATGTTCCAGAAAGAAAGGATGACTTAGTCAAGGGACAATACGAAATCGAGATTCCAGATAAAAAAGCCAGAGTCGCAGTAAAAATTATTGATATGCTTGGTGAAGAGGTCATAAATGTCTTTGAGGTATAGTGAAGATGAAATCGCCGCTTCGTATAACGTTAGGCGAAATCAGTTGTTAAAAATCTACGAGGAGGGTGATGAACTGTGACAGAATTTCAAGAGCACTATGTTGTAAATGAGAAAGGGCGAAAGACAGCAGTAATTATTCCACACTGCCCCTGATACTTATTCTGAGGAGGTGCTGACCATTGGCAAGGAGAAAGGGCGAAAGTCAACGATTAACCAAATTGCAAATAATCGCGAATCTTTACAATGACAAGCTTATCAGTGAACGGGTGCTATGGAATTTATTAGGGGCGAGATTTAGAAAACACGAAATAGAGCTAATAGACGAAGGGTTTGAGAGGGAAAATAGCAATACAAGAATGACATGATAACCACAGATGGCAGGGCTAAGTCTAGAGGCGGAACCCATAGCGCGCTATTATTTTAGCCTCATTTTTCGAGAACTTCATACACCGCTCGGGCTAGTTTTATCTGCTCCTCTTCGTTTAAGGTGAGGCCACTTTCTAGCTGGTTAATGTATTCATTGATTTCAGCATTATCTGCCCTTAATAAGGCTATTCTTTCATTCTGATTTCTGATAGGCAAATCAAACTCCTGTAAGTCCAGACCAAGGTTAAATCTGCTATCCAGGAAAGAAAGAGTGAGCTTTATTGCTGCAGGGTCTTCTCCAGAGGCAAGATAAAATGGTATCTCGGGCCAAAGGCTCGCGCCCGGGATACCTCTCCTTTCAGCCACCCATAGAAGGTAACTGCTTATGGCTGGTGGCCCCTCCCAGGTCATATCTTCCAGCCCGTAATCCTGGAGCGTTTTTTGAAATTCCAGCTGGTTATAAACTGCCAGTATCCTCCGGGGAGTGGTATGGGCGCTGAGGGAAATAGTCCCACTTATGGTATATAGCTCTCTAGCATGACAATAATATTCGGCAAAGTCCAGGACTGTATTTAAGAATTTATGCCATTCGTATTCAGGCTTCTCACTGGTAAAAATTAGAAGGTCGTTTTTATCGCAGGCCCAGAATTTACTCTCTGGAATCTGAATCAAATCGTCTTTAAATACTACTCCTCCAAAGGAGAAAAAACCCGGCGGCTTGATTTCAGCAATCTTCTCCCCACCCAGTTTCTGATTCAAAAAGTCAGTAACTTTAGAGCTTAATTTCCCCACATCATGGCTTTGCCAACCAACAATTAAAGATGGGTTTCGTAGCCGTGGAGTCTGATAAATGTTAAACAGATTTTTCTTCACCTTGCTCGCCCCGCTTCCTGAAAAGCTCATCAATGTGCTCTTTAATCCATCTGGCATCCTGTTCAGTTATCCCTCCTGGCTTAGCCTGAATAGCAAGCTTCCTCTCGTCATATCTCTCCTTTATTTCTGCAGGGAACGCTTCATAGATTCTTTCAACAATCTCTTCTATCTGGGCAATCATCCTATCGAGAATGCCAAAATCAATCTCAATCCCTAGAATATGGGCAAAAACCTCTAGCACTGACTTTGAAGCCCTGGGGTAAGGAAAGGGAGAGTTGGAAAGCCAATCTGGTATTTCTCCCATGAGACAAACGCTTTCCAAACCTCTCTCCTTGGCCACTGCCAGCAAAAGACCATTTAACCCAGTAATGACCCCCTCAGCTTCCCTCCCTCCCAATTCGCTCATCAGAATTGTGTTGGGATACCTTTTAACCTCCTGTATCAAGTTATCAGAGCTTACCACTGAGATGACTCTGGGCTTCATAGTATGATGGATAGGTGAAACACAGGCACCGGAAGTATAGACTCTGCGGCAGCCAAACTTTTCAGCTACATCCAGAACCAGATTGGCCATGTGATAAGCCTTCTCTCCCGTGGCATACATTTTCTCTCCCTCAGTGGGCTGTTTTTCTCCAATAAAAAGTAATAAATCCCTCTTCTCCAGCCTGTTGTAATAGAATTTGTTGGTGGGAAACCCCAAACCCTGCAACAAGCCATCTTTGATGGAGACCTTCTCAGGATAGAAAAATTCCCAGGGTTCTATTTCTCCAAACTCTTCTGCCCTAAGCACTCCCTTTAAGGTATCAGCAGCGAGTAGCCCAATGTTCCCGATCCCCGGCCAACCACAAATCAGGTCTGGTTTTTCCAGCTCAGGCTGTCTAAAAAGTTTAATCTCCATCCTTTATCTCCGCTTAAACTCTTAAAAGGCAAACTATATTTCGAAGTATAACACCTGTAAAGATATAAAATGTTACACTTATTTTTAAAGGACGAGGAAACAACAGCAGATGATAACCATAGATGGCGGGGCTAAATCTGGAAGCGGAACTATAGTGCGCTATTCTATGGCCCTGGCCAGCTTGCTGGGGAAAGAAATAAGAATACAAAATATCAGGGCAAGTAGGGAAAAGCCGGGATTAAGGGCGCAGCACCTCAAAGCGATACTGGCTTGCCAGGAGATGTGCCACGGCACAGCAAGTGATGCCACGGTGGGCTCTAAGGAGATTACCTATATCCCAAAGGAAAGGTTTAATGGGGGAGAATATCACTGGGATATAGGGACAGCGGGCTCAACCACTATGATGGCGCAAACTCTTTTGCCTTTAGCTTGCTTCTCTGAAAAACCATCCAAATTCAGACTGGAAGGTGGATTATTTCAGGATTTTGCCCCCTCTGCTTATCATATGAAATTTGTTTTGCTCCCAATCCTGGAACGGATGGGGATTCAGGCCAAGCTCGAGATAGTTCGCCCGGGCTATGTGCCAAGAGGAGGTGGGGTTATTGAAATCAGCGTCGAGCCAACGGGAGAGTTGAAGCCTTTGAGTCTCACCGATCAAGGGAAAATCCTCGACATTAAAGGAATCGCCCTCTCCTCGCATTTGAAAGAAAAGAAGGTGAGCCAGCGGATGGCAAAGGAATGCCAGAGGATATTAAGCTCCTGTGGATATATAGCTGAAATCCAGGAGATTTACGATGAGAGTTCGCTTCAGGAGGGTGCTGCCCTGGCAATATATGCTGAAACAAGTTCAGGCAGCAGTATCGGCTCGGATAGGGCAGGAAGACCAGGAAGAAGCTCTGAATCTATTGGGAGATATGTAGCACAAAGCTTTACGGAGGACGTTAATACCGGTGCCACAGTGGATAGATACACAGCCGACCAGCTTATAATTTATGCCGGCCTGGCTGCGGGGACTACGCAATATTCAATTCCACGAATCACCGAACACGTAGAAACGAACCTGTGGCTAATTAAGGAATTTCTGGGCGCTAACACAAAAATTAAGGACAATCTTCTAGAGATACAAGGGGTTAGCTTTAAGAAGTAACTATTTGAAGTTATTTACATCACCCTTTTCAGCCTGGGGTTGGGGGTGATGCCGGGCATTCTGCCCCTCTTGGCGATGGGTTTGCCTTCTACCTCATGGAGGTCTGCGGTGAAATCAATAGGTGCAGCATCGCTGATATAGCTGCCAACAGCGAAGGTGTCAACGGGAGCTCCCTCACTAATAAAATATCTTATGCGCTCCGGGTTAAGTCCACCACTGACAACAATTTTCACTTCCTTAAATCCCTCAAGGTCCAGCCAGGCTCTCACTTCTTTGACTAAATCGGCAGTGACTCGGCCTCTCTCCGAGGGAGTGTCTAATCTCACACCCTGCAATTTCCCTTGCATTGCTTTAGCCACAGCTACGCTTTCCCTGACCTCATCCTCAAAAGTATCCACCAGGGCAATGCGCGGCACTTCGGGAGGCATGTGCTTATCAAAGGCAATGGTAGCCTTGGCAGTGTTGTCTATAATAATAATGAGGGCATGGGGTATAGTACCGATAGGCTTCATGCCGGCAAGCTCAGCACCGGATGTGCTGGCGCAGCCGGTACATCCTCCCACGATAGCAGAGTACTCCATAACACCAACCACCGAAGGGTGGACATGGCGAGCGCCAAAGCTAATAACAGGAACGCCCTGAGCAGCATCAACACATTCTCGGGCAGCAGTGGCCCAGCTACTACAGTGGGCAAGAACACCCAGATAGGCCGTTTCATAAGCACCATAGCTCTGGTAAGGAGCTTTTATGCGTAGAACTACCTCCTTTCTATCAAAGGGCTCGCCTTGAGATAACGCCCAAACCTCACGATTTTCTTCAGGAAGCACCTTCTCCAGCAAAGCTTTAACTTCTTCCATGCCACAAAGAATACCAGCTCGCCTGGGGAACACCTCCATGGTGGCTACAGGATTGATGCCCTCTTTTTTAAGTATTTCCACTGTGCGAGGAAAGTAAATATCGGCGGTTTTCCCAGTTAAAACCGAATCAGGAATCTCAAACTTGGGTTGGGGTAAGCTAACTTCCGGGCTGATAAGCCTGGCTCCCAGCACCTTCTCCATATGTTGCAGAGCAAAGAAATGGGCTTTATCATCGAAGGAAGCAACACAATCAACGGGTATTTCGACTTCATAGCCTCTGTTTCTGGCATCAATTACTGCCTGCAGAACACAAATATCGGTGCATACGCCACAAACGACTATGGTTTCGGGCTTGAGCGCCTCCAGTTTCTTTTCTAAAGGAGTACCGTAGAAACTGCTAAAGGTCCTTTTGGGTATTATTTCACCGGGATATTGGGAAAGCTCAGGGATAAGTTCAGATTCAATGGTACCTTCAATACAATGCGGCGGGAACATTCTGAATTCGGGGTCATCAGGTGCATGGTGGTCACACAGGTAGAATATTTTCGACTTCTGCTGTAACTCTCGCTCCAGGAGTTTCTGAACATTGGGGATGATGCCTCTAGCTTTAAGGCCACAATAAAGAGGATAGCCCTCTTCCAGAAAGCCGCGGAGCATATCTGATACTAATATCGCTTTAGCCATAACTTTACTCCAGCTGATTTCCAGCGTCAGGCCCGGGCGTGGTCATATAAATCGAGTCCACCGTCACAATAATAGCAGCTTTGGGGCTAAGTGCAGGCTCTATATCTCTAACCCACTTAACACCTTCGTCAAAAACTCTGCCCGAGGTTTCAATTCTGGCACTGCCTTTGAACTGATATCCTATTGAGTCCCCTATTCTCTTTTCCCACACCGATATTGCCACCCTTGGATTTGCCTTTATGTTTTCTATGGTTTTCCTCATAAAGCTATCCATCAGCAACAGCTCATCGTCAGAGAGCACTTTGGCAAAGGATATGGGAACCACATTTGGCTCACCATTTTTAGTGGTTGTAGCCACATTAAATGCCTCTGCCTTTTCGGCAACCTGTTTCATTTCATCGGTGATTTTTGTCACTCTTATCTCTTTAACTCAGTGTCTGAAATGGCGGACACCGGTGAAAACCATAGCTATATTATACTTATTGGCTACAGCGATTACCTCTTCATCCCTTACGGAGCCACCTGGCTGGATAATAGCAGTGACTCCTCCTTTAATTGCTAACTCAGGACCATCAGCAAAGGGGAAGAAGGCATCGGAAGCAAGAACACTGTCCTTAGCTCGCGCACCAGCCCTCTGTAAAGCTATCTCAACGCTTACTACACGGCTTGGCTGACCAGCCCCCATACCTAATAGTGTTTTGTCCCTGGCAATAACTATAGCATTCGACTTTACCCCTTTGACTGCTTTCCAGGCGAACAGCAAGTCCGATAGTTCTTCCTGTGTAGGCTGGCGATTGGTGACTATGCGAGGTTGAAGCTCCAACTCACTGAAAAAGTCCGATGTCTGTGCCAGGAAGCCACCGGCGACATGGCGAAAATCAAGGACTCCTTTATCTGAGCCTGGGATTGGTGCTGTAACCAGCCGCAAGCTCTTCTTCCGTCCCAGCAACTCCACAGCTTCCTTCTCATATTCCGGGGCAATAATAGCGTCATAGTGTGTTTTATTTATTTCCTGGGCAGTGGCCAAATCTATAGGCCGATTGCTACCAACGACACCACCAAAAGCAGCTATGGGGTCACCAGTTAAGGCTCTGCGGTAGGCTTCAGCTAAATTATCATGGCTGGCAAGCCCGCAGGAATTGAGGTGCTTCAATATAGCTACTGTGGGGGCAACGAAATTTTTGAGTATATTTAAGGCAGAGTCAAAGTCAAGCAGATTATTGAAAGAGACCTCTGGCCCACTAAGCTGGCTAAGTGAAGCCAGACCGCCTTGCTTCTGTCTCACATTTTGCTCTACATAAAATGCAGCTTCCTGATGAGGGTTCTCACCATAGCGAAGGTTGTAAGCTTTTTTCAAGGCCATGGTCATTTCCAGGGGGAAAACTGCTTCCTCCTCTCGTAAGTATTGAGCAATAGCAGTATCGTAAATAGCCACATGCTGGAAAGCCTTTTGAGCTAATTTTTTCCTTTCCACTATATCTACATCACCCTGGCGCAGCTTTTGCAGAACCGCATCATAGTCCTGAGGATCGACTA
>CAZILT010000016.1:0-4943 GCA_964540185.1 uncultured Dehalococcoidales bacterium | reverse complement strand
TGCCCATGCAGCCCTGGTTTGCTCCTTGGCAACAACAGTAGGCATAATATACGGCATGGAGTCAGGTTTATTTGCCATCAGTGTCATTTTAGCTGCCATAGTAATGTATGATGCTGCCAGCGTGCGACAGACCGTGGACAAACAATCTGTTATCCTGAACCACCTGCTGGCCGATTTCCCTAAAACACAACTCGAGTTTGAGCATCTCTTACGACAACTGGTGGGACACACCCGATTTCAGGTCGTAGTAGGAGCTGCGCTGGGAATTCTGCTCGCCTTCTGGTGGGCATAGGCTATATGCCAGAATGTTAAATAGCCCGGCACACAGCGCATTGAATTGCTGGATAGCATTAATCTATAATTTGCTCAATGAGAAGCTATAATAGGTTCACCTTAAATGCCATCTGGTTCTTAATAATTGTAAATGTTTTAATTTTTATAGTTACTCTGGTGAGGCCAGATGTAATTCTCCTCTTAGGCTTGACTCCAGCATATTTCCTGCGCCAGCCGTGGACTATAATAACCAACCTGTTTGTCCACGGAGGCTTCAGCCACATCTTATTCAACATGATAAGCCTGTACTTCCTGGGAAGTTTCGTGACCAGACTGGTAGGAGAGAATAATTTTCTAAAGGTATATTTTGCCGGGGGAGTGCTGGGGAATATATTCTATATCTTCCTCGGGCCTTCTTCTCTACCAGGGGTAGGAGCTTCCGGAGCTATCTTCGCCCTTGGTGGAACACTGGCAATGATGGCTCCTAAAATACCCGTTTTTATATTCTTTATCCCTATCCCGGTTCCCCTCTGGATAGCTGTGATAATTCTTCTTATAATTTCCTTCCTCTTGCCAGGAATAGCATGGCAGGCTCATCTTGGCGGTCTTCTTTTGGGTCTGATAGCTGGATACATCTTCAAGAAAAAAGGACGAAGCTACTACTTTTGAAACTCTGAGGGATGAAAACCAAAAATGTTAGCTTGAAAAGCGATAGATTTAAGCTCGCTGGCGAGCTTTTCATCCCTTCAGAAAACGGACCCTGCCCCGCTCTGTGCATTTGTCATGGCATTCCTGCCACCCCTTACAACCCTGGAGATAGCGGCTACGCTGTACTGGCACAAACATTTTGTGCTGCTGGCTTCATCACCCTGACATTCAATTTTCGCGGGACAGGAAAAAGCCAGGGCGATCTGGACATGCTGGGCTGGAGTCGAGATTTACAAGCCGCCATTGACTTTCTGTATAATCACAAGAAAACAGATAAAACTCACCTTGGCCTTCTTGGCTTTAGTGGCGGAGCAGCCGTTAGCGTTTATGTCACCGCCCATGACCCCAGAGTATCCTCGTTAGTAGCCTGCGCTTGCCCTGCCGATTTTAGCCTTCTTACCGATATGGAAAACGTCATTCCCACTATCGACCACTTTCGCCAAATCGGTGTCATAAGAGACAAGCAGTTCCCACCTTCAATTGAAGAATGGCTCAATGGCTTCAAGGTCATTTCTCCAATCAACTGGATAGACAGGATTTCCCCCCGACCGCTGCTCCTGGTCCATGGAACTGCCGACGAAACAGTGTCTTCAGAACAGGCACACATACTGTATCAAAGGGCTAAAAAACCCAAAGAGCTAGCCATAATCTCAGGAGGCAAACATAGGCTGCGCCTGGAAGAAGAAGCGATGACTACTGTGATGGATTGGCTGAAAGCTAGATGCAATAAAACATAGCTATGCTCCAAAAAATATGAGAGCGTTTATTAACTACTGAAAAATGTCGCTCTGAGCCCTTCGTTCCTTGTCATTCTGAGGCCCTTGCTTATTGTCATTCTGAGGGAGAGAAGCGACTGAAGAATCTCTCTCAGGATGAGCTCCGCGAAGGGTCTAAAAGAGATTCTTCGCCCATAGGGCTCAGAATGACAAAAGGGGTTGCTAAACAATCTCAAAATATTTAACTTGACAGTCAGCAATTCGCACTGATAGAATTCAACGTCCTAACGATATTAAGCTGTCACCCTGAGCGATAGCGAAGGGCCTAGGTTCTTCGCCTGCGGCTCAGAATGACAAGGTGCGGCTCAGAATGACAGAATAGGGCTGAGGAATGACAGAGTGTGGCTGTGGGTGATAAAGTGCGGCTCAGAATGACGGCTTCCACTGTCACCCTGAGCGATAGCGAAGGGTCTAGGTTCTTCGCCTGCGGCTCAGAATGACAAGGAGTGAAGGGCACGCTCAGAAAGACAGCAAGCGAAGGTCTCCCTCAGGATGACATGTAGTGAAAAAGAGGTGAGAAAATTTACGCTATTATAGAAACAGGTGGTAAACAATATAAGGTCGCTCCCAAGCAGACCATAGGGGTTGAGCGCCTTAGCATACCCAAAGGCGATGTAGTCGAGTTAGATAAGGTATTATTCATCGGCGATGGGGAAAATACGCTCATAGGCAATCCAACCATTGTGGGAGCCAAGGTTATTGCTACTTCTTTGGGAGAAGTCAAAGGAGATAAGATAACGGTATTCAAATATAAATCTAAGGTTCGATACCACAAGAAAACGGGACATCGTCAACTTCACACCAGCCTAGCAGTGAATGAAATCATTAAACCGGGAGAGTAAGAATGGCACATAAAAAGGGTGGTGGCAGTACTCGCGGTGGGCGCGATAGCCAATCAAAGCGCCTGGGGGTAAAGAAATACGGAGGGGAGCAAGTCCTTGCTGGTAATATTTTGGTTCGGCAGCGTGGAACTCGCTTTAATCCTGGTAACAATGTAGGCATTGGCAGAGACCATACGCTTTTCGCTTTAATAGATGGTTCGGTTAAATACGAGCCAGCGACTAAATATAAAAAGAAGGTGAGCGTTTATAATGAAAAAGAAAATCCATCCTAAGTTTTATGATAATGCTAAGGTAACCTGCCTGTGCGGCAATACTTTCACCACCGGTTCGACCAAGCCAGAGCTCAGGGTTGAAGTGTGCAGCCAATGCCACCCGTTCTACACCGGTAAGCAAAGGATAGTTGACACTCTGGGAAGAGTAGAAAGATTCAAAAAGCGCTACAACATAAAGGATTGACCGATAGAGCACAATCACAAAAATAAAGGGATGGCTTATAATATGTGCCATCCCTTATTTAGTTAGCTGAGGCAATAATGGCAACACCTTTTTACTATGGTGGGCAGGCAGTTATCGAGGGAGTGATGATGCGCGGCAAGAGCGCTGTGGCTGTATCTGTACGCCGCCCTGATGGAAAATTAGAGGTAATAAAAAAGCCTCTGGCTGGCATATACAAAGGTCGCCTTAGAAAAACACCCCTGATAAGAGGTGTCATTGTTCTTATCGAAGCTCTGGTTTTAGGTATCCAGGCCTTGCTCCGCTCCGCTCAAATCGCCTCATCAGAAAACGAAGGGGAAATGCCAACGGCAGCCTTATGGGGGATTGTGGCTGCCAGCGTGGCCTTCGCCGCAGCCTTTTTCTTCATCGCCCCCCTTGTCATCACCCGCTATTTCGATACCTACATCGCCTCTGATTCAGTCAGCAACCTGATTGAGGGTGTTGTACGTATCATCTTCTTCCTTGCCTACCTTAAGCTGATAGGCCTGCTTCCTGATATTAAAAGGGTTTTTGCCTATCATGGAGCGGAACATAAAGTGGTCAATGCCTACGAAGCCGGATGTCCATTAGAGCTGGAGGCAATTAAAAGCTATTCTACCGCTCATGTGCGCTGTGGCACCAGCTTCATCTTTGCTGTTCTAATCATCGCTATCTTCGTCTTTGCCCTGCTGGGCCGCCCACCACTATGGTTAAGTATTCTATATCGCATAGTTCTTCTGCCGGTTATTGCTGCTCTAGGCTATGAAGTTACCAGATTAGGAGCAAGACATACCACCAGCATCTTATCCCGCATCCTCCTGGCTCCGGGATTAATGTTGCAATCTATGACTACCAGAGAGCCTGACGATAGCCAGCTAGAAGCTGCCATATCAGCATTAAACGAGGTTATCGCGGCTGATAACTCAGAAGACCAACAAAGCTAAATTAAGTCTTCAGTTTCCAAAAATCTGTAATCCTTATCATTCTGGAGAAAACAAGTCCGATTGCCCAGGTGACACACTGGCCCTGTAGGCTCAGCTTTGATGAGAAGGGCATCGCTATCGCAATCCTTAATGATGGATTCCATCTTAAGAAAATTGCCTGAAGTTTCTCCTTTGTGCCACAGTTCCTGCCGACTGCGGCTATAGAACCAAACATCTCCACTGGACACTGTCCGCTTTAGCGACTCCTTGTTCATATAGCCCAGCATGAGGACTTCCCCGTCTCTGGCATCCTGAATAATGGCTGGAATCAAACCGTTATCACTGAACTTTAACATTTTAACTTCTCCACCTCCTATTTCTGTCATTGCCAGACCCTTCGCTTCACTCAGGGTGACAATGGAAGCCGTCATTCTGAGCCACACTTTATCACCCACAGCCACACTCTGTCATTCCTCAGCCCTATTCTGTCATTCGGAGCCGTACTTTGTCATTCTGAGCCACAGGCGAAGAACCTAGACCCTTCGCTTCGCTCAGGGTGACAATGGAAGCTGTCATTCTGAGCCACACTTTGTCATTCTGAGCGTAGCGAAGAATCTGATACAGCTCAGGATAACCCCCTCACGAAGAGTCTCGCAATAACCCTCAAGACAATCTGGCTATTGCCTCCTGCAAATCAATATCGCCAGTATAAAGAGCTCGGCCTATAACAGCTCCTTCTACTCCCATCACTTTGAGCCTCTGCAACTGCTCCAACCCGGAAATGCCGCCAGAGGCAATGATAGGCACACCCACCCCGGCAATCAATCTTTCCAGGGCGTCAAAATTAGGCTCGCTGAGAGTGCCATCCCTTTTTATATCAGTGTAGATGAACCGCCTCGCTCCCAGCTCCACCATTTCACGACCTAACTGCAACACATCAATAGCCG
>CAZILT010000015.1:0-14356 GCA_964540185.1 uncultured Dehalococcoidales bacterium | reverse complement strand
CAACTGCCGAAGCAACAGCACCGGATAGGCACCCAGGAGGTATGCCAGGAGCAGCTTCTGTAAAAGTAAAGCTGATATTTTCCAGGGAGGATGGCTTACTTCTCGGTGGTGGAATTTCGGGGGGCAGAGGCACGGGTGAGTTGACAAATGTCATTGGTGCCTGCATTCAGCATATGATGACTGCTTACGAAGTTTCTCTATTTCAAATGGGTACCCACCCTGCTTTAACTGCATCGCCGATGGTGTATCAGTTGGTAAATGCTGCCGAGCTTGCAGTCAAAGCGATGGCAAAATAATACCCGAGGAGATAACAAAAATAAGATATGCAGTACCTGTAACGGATGGCAAAGCGGCCACGCATTTTGGCCATTGCAGTCACTTTGTTTTTTTTGACGTTGATGAGACAAGAAATGCAATTATGAAAAAGGAAATAGTGACTCCGCCAGGATATGAACCTGGAGTTCTTCCTGCCTGGCTAGCCGAGGAAGGAGTTTCCGTTGTTCTGGTTAGCGGCATGGGCTCCAGAGCCCAGAGCCTCTTTAGAGAGAATCGCATTGAAGTTGTTATCAATGCATTGGAAAACGACCCTGAGCAAGCTGTTCTGGATTATATAAAAGGTACACTGGCAGTAGGCGAGGATGTATGTGCCCATTAGGATGAGTGTTTGAGATGAAACAGGATAGTGCCGACGCCATAATTGTTTCGGGACTCACCAAGTATTATGATGATGTCCTTGCTGTAGATGGTATCGATTTCCAGGTTAAAGGGGGGGAGCTATTTGGTTTCTTAGGGCCTAACGGAGCAGGGAAGACCACCACCATTCGTATGCTTACAGGGCTTTCCCAGCCCAGTGCTGGCATAGCACAGGTCCTTGGCCATGATATTGAGACTGGAATTACTGTGGCCAAAAAAGAATTCGGCGTCGTACCCGAAGTATCTAATTTGTACGATGAGCTTACAGCGCTGGAAAATCTAATTTTCGTGGCCCAACTCTATGGAATTCCTCGGAACCAGAGGATAAAGCGAGCAGAGGAACTTCTCAAGACCTTTGGCCTCTTTGACAAGAAAAAGGCTCGCTTTAGCACGCTTTCCCGTGGTATGAAGCGAGCAGTGACTATCGCCGCCGCTCTGATTCATAGACCAAGATTGTTATTTCTTGATGAGCCCACCGTGGGTCTTGATGCAGTCACTGCCCGCTCTCTCCGTTCACTGATTCAGGAGCTCAATCATCAGGGGGTTACTATCTTCTTGACCACTCATTACTTAGAAGAGGCAGACCTTCTTTGTGACCGAATTGCTTTATTAGTCCATGGCAGGATAGTGGCGCTGGATACCCCGGATAAGTTGAAACAGATAGTCAAGCTGGAGCCAGCCTGCGAGGTTCACTTTGATCATATATCTGAAGAAATAGTCAAAGACCTTGAAAAGCAAAAGGGTATTCGTCGTGTTGAAAGCTCAGGGCACAATCTGCTCCTCTATGGGGAAAGCATGCCTTC
Organism: uncultured Dehalococcoidales bacterium; assembly: GCA_964540185.1. Taxonomy (GTDB): domain Bacteria; phylum Chloroflexota; class Dehalococcoidia; order GIF9; family AB-539-J10; genus CAZCKW01. The sequence continues at coordinate 12,860 of CAZILT010000015.1, read as the reverse complement.
ACTTGTTGAGAGCATCCTACGATATGGTAGTCAAAAGGGGCTGCAAATTGTTTTTATAAGCTCGGTAAAGCCAAGCCTGGAGGATGCCTTTATCCAGATTACCGGGATGAATGTGGAGGTAATGCTGGCGGAGAAAGGGGGGTGGTGAAGAATGTGGAAGGATAACGTGCGAGGTATATATTACATTGCAATTAAAGATATGAAGACTTATTACCTGAAGGCTCCCGCTGTTAGTTGGGGGATTGTCTTTCCTGTAGCCTGGATACTAGCCTTCTATCTGAGGAACCCTCAGGACTTTGAAGAACTGGTGCCGGGACTTATTGCTCTCACCGTCCTTTTCAGCACCACCGCTGTGGAGGCAGTGGTGATCAATTTGGAGCTCCGTGTTGGATCTCTGGAAAGATTACTCTTGGCACCAATCAGTTTATCTGCAGTGCTCCTGGGGAAGATACTCGGTGGGGTTATTTTTGGCTTCATAATGACTGGTATAGTAACGGTGAGTTCGGTACTCGTCTTTGAACTTCCGGTCAACATACTATATCTGGTGCTAATTCTTATCCCGTCCCTGTTAGCCTTCTCCTCTCTGGGTGCGCTGTTATGCGTTTTAGTGAAGGAAGTATTCGAGGCTCAAACTTTGCTTAATTTGCCTCGATTCCTGATGATATTTCTTTGTGGTGTTGTCTACCCAGTCTCGGCTATGCCACCAGCGCTCAGGTATTTTGCTCATGTATTACCTCTGACGTACACGGTTGAAGGGATACAGCGGTCCCTGGGATTAGTCCAGGGCGGTAATATTATTATTGATGTCTTTATGCTCATAGTTTTTGTTTGTATCTTCATTCTGCCAGCGGTGAAGTTGTTGGCGAAGAAGTTTGCTTAAGGAAGTCTATTTTTGGAGGGAGATTATGACTACAGAAGAACAGGTTAGGGAAAGCCTGGGACGAGTGCTCATCCCTGGGATAAGGCGCAGCTTGGTGCGCATGAATTTAGTTCGCGGCAGCGAAGTCAAAGATGGTAAGGTGAAGGTCATTTTGGCTTCAGCGGGTATCCCTGCTCAATCTCAAGACTGGGTAAGGGAGAAAGTAATCGCAGCAGTCTGTGATGTTCCTGAAGTGAGGGAAACTACTGTGGAGTTTATCGAAGCCAAACCTAAAGAGCTTAATCAAATTCAGCATATAATAGCAGTGATGAGTGGTAAGGGAGGGGTGGGTAAATCTCTGGTAGCCAGTTTGTTAGCCGCTTCTTTTGCCAGAGAAGGCAAGGATGTTGGCATACTTGATGCCGATATAACCGGTCCCAGCATTCCCAAGATGTTCGGCTTGAATGACCACCCCAGTGGCAGTGAAGGAGTCATATTACCTGTGTTATCCAGGTCGGGAATTGAAATAATGTCTATGAACCTCCTGTTGCCCAGCGAAGACGATGCTGTCATCTGGCGAGGTCCTCTAATGTCCAAGGCTATCACCCAGTTCTGGGAGGACGTGCTCTGGGGCAAGCTCGATTATCTGGTAATAGATGTGCCACCTGGCACAGGAGATATTCCGTTAACCCTAATGCAAGCAGTACCTCTTTATGGTGTAATCGCTGTTTTTACTCCCCAGGACTTAACGGCCATGATAGTGATGAAGGCGGTAAAAATGGCGCGGAAAATGAATGTTCATGTTCTGGGCGTGGTTGAGAATATGAGTTACCTGCTGTTACCAGAAACAGGCAAGAAGCTTGAAGTTTTTGGTAGAAGTAAAGGTGAAGAGATGGCTAAAGCCGCTGGAGTTTCTCTTTTAGGGCGATTGCCCCTTGACCCTGAGTTAGCCAAGCTGTGTGACCATGGTCAGATTGAGAAATACAGCTCAGACTGCGTATCTGGATTCTTCACTAACGTGATTATTGCTTTGAATGAGAGGAAATGATTGAGCTCCATTATATATGGGCCGGTACCTTCATGGCGGTTGGGTAAATCACTAGGGATAGACCTTCTCTGTGCGAAAGGCAAGATTTGCTCTTTTGATTGCGTTTATTGCCAGCTAGGGAGAACTACCAACCCCACTACCAAAAGAGGGGAATTTGTTTCAATCGCTAGATTAACTGAAGAGCTAAAGGGAGTAAAAGGCGTAGCTGCTAATTATATTACCTTCTCCGGGACAGGTGAGCTTACACTAGCTAGCAATTTAGGGTGGGCTATTGATGTAGCCAAGTTAATTTTGCCTCTTCCAACTGCAGTATTGACTAACTCCTTCTTAATATCTAGAGAAGATGTGCGTGGTGAGCTGGCAAAGGTAGACGTGGTAGTAGCTAAGTTGGATGCTCATAACCAGGAGCTATTCGGGCAGGTAAACAGGCCTGTGGCTGGTTTCAAACTGGGTGACATAATTGAAGGCATCAGGCATTTCAGGGATAACTTTACCGGCAAGCTGTGTCTTCAGATAATGTTTATTGAGGCAAACAGAGATTTTGCCGGAGAGATAGCACAAATAGCAAGCTCGCTCTCGCCCGATGAAGTGCAGCTCAATACCCCTTTGCGTCCTTGTGCTGTCAAGCCTGTAACATCATCACAAATGGCTTATATCAAAGGTAAATTTGTTAACTTAAGGAATGTAGTGACAGTTTATGAGGCGTCAAGGCCTGGAGTTGTGCCGCTGAATTTACAGGAGGCATTGAGGCGAAGGCCAAAACTTTAGTAGCTATGTTAAAGGTAAACGAGGATATCTGTCGAGGCTGTGGCCTATGTACCCGGGTTTGCCCTCAAGGAGCAATCAGGGTTATTGGAGGCAAGGCGCAAATAGATACGAGAAGATGTAATTCTTGCTACCAGTGTCTTAGCGTTTGCCCTCAAGGAGCAATTTCCGAGATGGTTGTAGTCTCGACTGAAGAGCTAGGAGCCACGGTGTCCTGTTTAAAGCAACAGGCAGCAGATATAATTGGCAGGATTGACCAGCTAATTGCTAAACCTTGATGCTATTATCATGGAGGAGCGTCGGATCCTGAGTTTGAGGCCCATAGGGATAATCCACTCACCCTATCACTATGGGATGCAGGCACCATACCAGGGAGCTGGGCATGAGGAAACCTGCCAAGTAGAGCTGTTCAAAGAGTTTGAGGAAGGCTTAAAGGATATAGAGGGATTCTCCCACATTATATTGATATATTACCTTCACAAATCCCAGGGATATCATCTGCTTGTTAGGACGCCCTGGGATATAAAGCCGCACGGACTTTTCACTACCAGGTCGCCAAACAGGCCAAATCCATTGGGGTTATCTGTGGTGGAATTAATTGATAGAAAAGGAAATATTCTTGAGGTGAAAGGGCTGGATGCAATAGATGGTACGCCTCTATTAGATATCAAGCCGTATATCGCCACTGGAGCTAAAAAGAGCGATATCAAAGTTGGCTGGCTTGAAAAGAAGCGAGGATAAAAATAGAGGAAAGGAATAACGATAAAGGAGGCAATAGATGAAGAGGATTAGAATTGTGATTCCATCGAATGACGGTGAAGAAACAAGTCCTGGCCATATGGGAATGGCAAAATACTTTTACATATATGACCTCTTCGAAAATGGGAAATCGAGCTTCGTAGAGAGGAGAGAAAATACGTCACCCCTGGAATTAACAGAGCATGGGGACCCTATAAAGATGAAAGCGGTGCTAGAAATATGCTCTGACTGTGATGTTATTGCTGGGGCGAAATTAAGCCCTAATTTGAGAAATATAAGTAACACTACAGAATTTCAACCCCTCGTAGTGGGGAAAGAAAAGCTAACAGTTATAACTAGTAGAATCACCGCAAATTATGAACCAATATATGACTTGATTCAGCGTCGCAAAGAGGGGGAAAGAACCAGGGAAGTCCCAAAACTCCTGAATGAGCAGCTACTTCTTGTTTAAAGCAATTATACCGATTTTACAACAGTGGAACTATAATATTATAAAAATTAAAAGCTATTGCTACTTCTCTGTTTGTAACAATTTTTACAGCTATTGCTGGTACACTGGTCTACTGGGAGAACGATAATTTAATTTGGTTACCAGCATTGTGTTCTTGTCGGTTCAATGATAGGGGCAGGAATAGGAAGCAGGTTTTCGTTGAAAACGAAGAGTGCTCATTTGCAAATGGGATTAGCAATACTGGTTATAGGCCTTGCGTTTACAGTGCTCTACAAAGCATTGTAATTAAGAAGTGGTATTGCCATCCTCAACTTGGCTCAAGGTTAATGGTAACAAGATTGAAGTCAAATTAGCTAAAGTGGATTTTTGTAACTGTCAACTTGGGAGTTGCAGTAGCTCTTATTGTTAAAGGTGTGATACCAAGATGAGAACATACTTAGATTGTATTCCTTGTTTTTTTAAGCAAGCTCTCAAAGCAGCAAGAATGGCTGGAGCAGATGAGGATGTCCAGAAGAAGATATTAGATAACCTAGCTGCAGAAGTGCCCAATTTTCCTTTATCAAGTTCCCCACCTGAGATGGGAAGAATTGTTTACCGACTTGTTACGGAAATTACTGGCGAAGAAGACCCTTTCAAAAAGGTAAAAGATAAATACAATAAGCTAGCCCTTAATATTTATCCTGATTTGAAAGATAAAGTAGCTCACTCTAAAGATAGGTTATTAACGGCTATAAGGCTGGCTGTTGCTGGTAATATAATTGACTTTGGGGTAGATAATCCCTTTGTCCTGGAAAAGGAAATAGAGGATGTGTTTAGAAAAGATTTTGCTATATTTGATTATCAGGAATTCAAGGAGACTCTTAAAAATGCAAAGCGAATTCTCTATTTGGCTGATAATGCTGGAGAGATAGTCTTTGACCGTATATTAATTGAAGAATTAAATAGAGAAGTTATCTGTGTAGTGAGAGATAAACCTGTAATTAATGATGCCTTAATAGAGGATGCCAAATTTTGTGGCATAGATAAGATAGCCAAAGTTGTCTCCAATGGGTCGGATGCGCCAGGGACAATCCTGGATTTGTGCTCCAGAGATTTCTTGAGCCTCTATGCAAAAGCAAAGTTAATTATCAGTAAAGGGCAAGGAAATTTTGAAGGCCTATGGGGGAAAGATGACGCCCCTGTTTTCTTCTTATTTAAAGTGAAATGTCCCATCATTGCTCATGACATTGGATGTAAGGTTGATGATATTGTTTTGAAATATAATTGTAAATAAGAAAGATGTTTTTACCACACTGATGAGAGCTTAAAGGCTTCTTGGCGGAGTAATGCAAAGTTATGTTGCCATATTATTAGCTACCGGCGTAGGCGCTGGTTTTGCCAGTGGTCTATTGGGCGTTGGAGGAAGCTTTATCATGGTCCCGGTTATATTTTGGCTAATTGAAGCCGTGGGTTTTCCGGATGTTGCTATGAAAGTAGCCTTAGGCACGAGCTTATTGGTAGTTTTACCCACAGCTATGAGCGGTGTGTGGAGGCACAACAAGAAACATGCAGTACTATGGAAAGCGGCGTCGGTTCTGGGTTCGTGTGGCTTGGCTGGGGCTCTGGCTGGATCTACCGTAGCTGCTCATCTCCCAGGCTACGTATTGGAGGTGGGCTTTGGAGGAGTGCTCCTAGCTGTTGCCCTATGGATGGGCTTGGGAAAAACACTGAAGCCAGCAAGTGAGGTGAAGGAACCAAGGGTTAAATCGAGCACCTTGGCCGCTTGTGGCTTCCCTATAGGCATAATATCTGGACTTGCTGGGCTTGGAGGTGGCGTAGTGATGGTTCCGGTGATGGTAATGGCGCTCAATTTCCCTATGCATTTGGCTGTAGGAACATCTACAGCTGCGATGCTGTTTACTAGCCTAGGTGGAATCATTGGATATGTTGTAAATGGTATCGGAGTGCCTGGCATTCCTCCTTACTCGACAGGCTATATAAATCTACCTGTATGGCTATGTTTGGCAGCTACCAGTGTGCCCATGGCACAACTTGGCGCCAGGACAGCACATGTTCTGCCGGCAAAACAGTTAAGATATGTCTTTGTCGCCCTCACGACCTATCTGGGGCTAAGGATGATTGGAGTGTTGAGCTAACCGGGATTGCCGGCTCACCATGGCAATCTCTAAGCTAATATTACCTTTACCTCGTCTCCTACTTCCATGCGGAGGAAGTCGCAGGCACTTCCGTCTCTAAGCGATATCTCCAGGTAACCGCTGCTGCCCAGAACAGCCATCAATCTATGCTCCTGCTCATAATAACCAGTTAGACCTGGGATAAGTTGTCCTGCTGCTTCTACCATAACATTGCCTGTGGGCAAGTCAGTGCCCCTAATATCAGTGATCAGGTTGCCGAAGTGGTCAGTGTATAAAATATGGCCCACTAAATTGCCCTGAGGGTCAAAAAATGGCTTTGGAGTGGGGAAAACATAAAGGGAGGTAATTTTTTCACCAAATTCATAAGGCGATATACCCAGAGAGAGGCCAGCGGCAACCGGGGCGAAGATATCTCTGCCGTGAAAGGTAGGGCTGACCGGGTGCCGCCAGAAACGGGGGTCAGTGATGGCAGCAGCCTCTAGTCCCCTTTTTAATTTTATCTCCTCAAGGCTTTGAGGATATTGGCCTGAGGAGTCTTTGTTAAGAGATAACTCGTTGATTATATAACTAAGGATACCGTTATCGGGAGCAACGAAGAAGGAGGAAGCTGTCTGCAGTATTATCCCTCGGCGCTCGCTTCCTACTCCAGGATCGACGATAGCCATATGAATGCTTTGCTTGGGAAAATAGCGGTAGGCAGCATTGAGGATAAAAGCAGCCTGGGCGATATTTTGGGGCTCAATGGAATGAGTCACGTCTATGATATTAACTTCAGGGTTGATGCCCAGGATAACGCCCTTCATAATGGCAACATAGGCATCATTAAAACCAAAATCAGTGGTCAGCGTTATTATAGGACTCATTCTTACTGAGCGGATGCAACCGTTAACACTGCGAGTATGACGAAGATAACAACTAAGGTGATGGTGAGTTTAAGTAGAGTTTTTTCTAATCCTCGACGCGTTCGGTAGACAGAATCGGGCTGCCCGAAAATACCCCCTAACCCCCCACCATGGAGTTGAAATAAGATAGTGGTAATTAAAGCCACAGACACTAATATTTGAGCGATGATAAGATAAGTAGGCAAGTTATTTCCCTCCTAACTGTTGTATAATAACTTCCCTCGTCAAAGAGGGATCGGCTCTTCCTCTGGTAGCTTTCATTACTTGTCCGGTAATGAAAGCTATGGCTTGTTGTTTGCCAGCCTTATAATCTGATACTGCTTTGCTGTTATCAGCTATTACTTGTTTCACCACTTTCTTCAGTTCATCGGTATCGCTAATTTGGCTAAGCCTCTTTTCTGTCACAATAGCACCAGATCTCTTGCCACTATAAAACATCTCTTCAAACACTGCCTTGGTGGCTGGGCCGCTGATAATCTTCTTATCCACCAGATTAAGCATCTCTGCCAGGTATTCAGGGTTTATTTTTGCATTTTCAATATCAGTATTAGTGGCATTAAGCAAGCGACTAAAATCACCCAGAAGCCAGTTGCTTATCATTTTTGCCTTGCTATTATTCATTAATTTGAGGCAACTTTCAAAATAATCAGCCAGTGCCTTGGAATTAGTTAATATATTAGCATCATATAACGGCAAACCATACTGTGCCATGAAGCGGTCCCTTCTCGTCTCAGGCAATTCAGGAATCTTCTCTCTAATTTGCTCTATCCAAGCCGCATTAAAAACCAGTGGAGGCAAATCGGGTTCGGGGAAATATCGGTAATCATCAGCGTATTCTTTGCTTCTCTGACTTACTGTGATGCCCTTCTCATCTAGCCAACCCCTGGTCTCCTGCACAAGCTGGCCACCTTCTTCCAGCACTTTCCTTTGCCGCTTGGCTTCATATTCCATCGCCTGATAAACTGCCTTAAAGCTATTCATGTTTTTGACCTCTATTTTAGTCAGTAACTCTTTGCTGCCCTTTGGGCGGATGCTTATATTGGCATCACACCTAAAGCTGCCCTCTTCCATGTTACCGGTGGACACTCCTAGGTAGCGGAGGATAGTACGTAGCTGGACAAGGTACTCTCGAGCCTGTTCAGGAGAGCTAATTTCTGGCTCGCTCACAATCTCCATCAACGGAACGCCAGAGCGATTGACATCTATCAAGCTGTAGCTTCCTCTATGCCACAATTTAGCCACATCCTCCTCAAGATGCACCCTGGTGATATTGACCTTTTTTTTAGCCCCATTGCTATTAATTATTAGCCACCCCTGTTTTCCAATGGGGGCATCGTATTGAGAGATCTGATAGCCCTTCATCAAATCGGGATAGCAGTAGTTCTTACGGTCGAATTTGGTATATTCAGGAATGGTACAGTTTAAGGCCAGGGCAGTCATTATGGTATATTCCACTGCCTTTTTATTGATAACAGGGAGAACTCCAGGCATGCCAAGACAGATAGGGCAGACATGGGTATTGGGTGGGGCATTGACATAATCGCTGCTACAGGAGCAAAACATCTTGCTCTTGGTTAGTAATTGAGCGTGAACCTCCAAGCCAATGACAGTCTTGTACTCCATAAATTTAGAGCTAGTATACCAACCTTGCTATCTTGAGACAAGGAGATGTTGTTATATTTTGAGATGTCACCCACCTCTGAATGAGATCGTAAGATGTATTATATAGGCTTATAAGTTTATGGCGTTCTGTCAGCGCTTAACAGTTACTCAACCATATCCTTATAAGCAGTGGTTCAGTTAGGGAAGGTGCAAATGATATACTATGGAATGCTATGCCTTTGAAGAAGAAATGGCGTCTTAGTGGTTGTGTAACGGAGGTGTAATGCCCCAGAAAACCGATAGAGAGATACTTGGCTATAGTAGATGGCTGGTACTAATAGTGGCTTTCTTGGCCATGGCTCTAATAAGTCCTTACCAATATGCATGGAGTTCTATAAGCCCTATTTTATCTGAGAGGTTTGGTTGGACACTAAGTAGAATTGAGGCTATTTATACACTTTATATGATATTTCAAGCTGGAGCGGCACTTCCGGCAGGGGTGCTCAGGGATAGATATGGGCCTCGGCTGCTTACTATGATTGCAGGGGTAGTAGCTGCGCTAGGGCTGTATGCGCTAACTGCGAGTTCACCAACTATCATATCAGTCGCATTTGGTGTCTTTGGTGGCTTTGCGGTCGGAGTGATTTACAGCAGTGCGGTTAACACCGCAAATAAATGGTTCCCGGATAAACGGGGAGTGACAGCCGGCCTCATTGCTGGCGCTTTCTCATGGGGCTCAATACCTTTTATTTTCTGGATCCGAGGCAGTGCCACTGCGATAACTTATCCCCAGATTATAGGTGGAATAGCTTTAATAGCAGGGGTGATAATTGTCGTTTCCGGGTATTTTCTGAAGGATCCTCCCAAGGGTTGGACACCATTAGGCTGGATACCAACTAAGGAGAGGGTAAAAAGGCCATCCGAGCACCAATTCACTCTGAAGGAAGCTGTGCATACCTGGCAACTGTGGGCATTATTTGTATCATTTTGCCTCGTTTCTGGAGCAGGTTTAATGACGGTTTCAAAGATAGTGAGATATGCCGAGGGTATCGGATTCACTGCAGTGGTAGCTACCGCTGCTGCCGGGGGGTTGTGCTTTACCAATGGCTTGGGGAGGCCTGTTATGGGATGGGTATCTGACCGTCTGGGACGTGAGAATACCATGATTCTCAGCTTTGTATTGGCTGGGATATTGACTATTGGCATCCACGCTTTTGGAGTAATTAACTCCCCTGCTGGATTCCTAGTGTGCACACTGTGGGCCTTGTTTTTCTGGGGCCCGCTATATGCGCTATTTCCTGCAGTTTGTGGCCATTATTATGGAGAGGATTGTGCGGCATCAAACTATGGAGTCCTGTATATGGCAAAACTGGTGGGAGGGCTCTATGGGGGATATTTATCTGCACTTATTATCATGCGTTATGGCTTCGGAACATCGTTTATTATAGGGGCAATCATGCAGATAGCAGCTGGGTTAATTATCATTCTTCCTAAATATAGGCCGCCGATTTGGAAGTCGAGCGCACAGTATTAAGCACAGTTAAGGATAGGATATCTCTTAGATTCTAACCAGATAGAATTAAGCAAGTACCGGCATTGTTTACCAAAAAGGCGTCATTAAATGCTTCTGCTAGCCTGCTGGAAGCATGGAATCCGGTGCAGTGGGACACGCCTAGTTTTTTAACCTTAAGTTTCTTGATTTCAGCAATAGTATTATCAATTCGCTCCTCGCTAGCACGATACAGGTGGGTCCCGCCCAACACTGTATTTATGGAGTTCAGGCCAGTAAGCTGCTGTGCCCTATACAGGGTATTAATAATTCCGTGGTGAGCGCATCCTGTAATTACCTCCAATGCAGAGTTATTCTTGATAACGATTGCCAGGTCGTCAAGCAAAGGATCCTGTTTGAAATCACCATTTTCCATGACAACTTGAGCTGGCTCAAGTTGCTCGTAATCTGTCACCATTGGAATTTCACCGGTTGTGGTGACATTGTCTGTCAACCTTACTGGCTCGCTGCTTAGAGTGAAAGATGCACCCAGACTCTCCAATTCCCTGCGTTGAAAGGGTATTCCAATGTAGAAGGAGGAGTCCTTAGTTTTTCGATACTTTGCAGCCCATATGTCAGGGTGGGCGATTATTTCCACCTTCTTTCTCATCATAGTTAGCATTTCACGTAATCCTCCAGTATGGTCAGCATGGCCGTGACTGAGAACTATTTTGTCAATGCTAGAAAGGTTTATTCCCAGTTTAAGGGCGTTGTGAACCGCGGTACCGCTTGGGCCTCCTGTGTCCAGGAGGATTTTTGTATTTTCCACTTCTATTAGAATACTCCATCCCCACTCTCCAAGAAACCCTAAGTAAGAGGCTGTATTCTCAGCCAGCGTAGTAAATTTGATTTTCATCCTTGAGTGTTCCTCCTTTCCTGGCATTTTGGTGTAATGATAGCCTAAACTGAGGTATTTCTACCACATGGATTGGGAGCTAGATTATTAACCGGTGAGAGGCTGAGGTAAGACATGCTATCTATTAACGATCTCGATAATTTTATTCTTGCTCTTGAAGCCATTTAGAATCTTGACTTGGTCTTTAGGGACGCTAAAGTGGTGGGCCAGCAATTTAATTGTTGCCTGATTAGCCCGGCCTTCCTTTGGTGGCTGTTTAACTTTGACTATAAAGCTGCCCCCTTCTTGGCTAACTTCGTCATTTTTTGAGTTAGGTTTTACCTTAACCTGGATTTTCACCGCTCAGTTGCCCCCACATTACCTTATCATTATGGAAGCTGATTAATTTAACTGGCACTATTGTATTGGTTAATATCTTCTCGCTGTGAGCGAATACCTTAATGTAGTTATCAGTCAGCCCGGAATATATGTCGGCTGCCAAATTTGTCTCCCGCTCCCATAAGACTGGCATAGTCTGCCCTAAAAGCTGGTGACAAAAACTGTACCGACAATATTCAGCCAGCTTCAACATTCTGCGAGCACGCTCTCTCTTAACCTGGTCCTTCACTTGATTGGGCATCTTATCTGCCTCTGTTCCAGGGCGAGGTGAGAAAGGGAAAACATGGATATTGGCGAAGCCAGCCTGCTGACAAAAGCGATAGCTCTCTTCAAACTCTTCGTCACTTTCTCCAGGGAAGCCAACTATGATATCGGTGGTAATGGCTGCTCCTGGTATTGTTTCTCTAATCAAACTCACCGCTGCCTGATAATCGCCCAGGGAATAACGGCGCTTCATCCTCTGTAGGATAGTGGCGCTTCCACTTTGAAGGGCTAGGTGGAAATGGCGACAAAGCCTGGGCTTTTCACCGGTGCTCAGGTTGGTGTCTTGCCACAAAGCAAGAAGCCGAGCGGAGATTTCCTGAGGCTGTAGCGAAGAAAGGCGCAGCCTCTGAATGCCAGTATCATGAAGAATGCGCACCAGTAAATCTTCCAGGTTGGCACCGTCATCTCTGTAGCGGCCAATATTGGTTCCAGTGAGAACAACTTCCCTGTAGCCAGCGGCTTCCTTCTCCTTAATTTCCTCCACTACTTGAAGAGCAGGCAAAGAATATTCGTGGGCTCTTACCAGGGGCACAATACAATAAGAGCAAGGGGTACAACAGCCATCTTGAATCTTTATCAAACTGCGAACTCTAGTAGTGTAGAGCGAATGGGATTGCTCTGTTTCACCCTCCCACTTTAAGGGAGAGGGAATTGCTGTCTGTAACGATAAGTTCTCAACTCTATATAGTATATTCTTCTTCTCATTATTGTTAATGACCAGGTCAGCAATTCGAGTTAGCTCTTGAGGAGCTCTTTGGGCATAGCAACCTGTAGCAACCACCAGAGCGTCAGGATTTCTCCGTCTTACTTGTCTTAACCAATGGCGTGATTTGCGGTCAGCGATATGAGTTACCGTACAGGTATTGGCAATGTAGATGTCAGCCATATCGTCAGGAGCTGCAAGCTGATATCCGGCTTTGGTGAATTGACCCGCTAGAAATTCCGTTTCTGCTTGATTCAGCTTGCACCCCAGAGTATAGAGAGCTACCCTTATATCTTTTCCTCTATTGTTGCCAATCATTTTTGCGTCTCATGCCCTACCGCTACTATGAAGCTATCAAGAAGCTCGCTTTTCCGTCATTGCAAATTTTGCCCGCTGCGGAGGCTGAGATGCATGGGTAACACCCATGGTATGGTTAGTGATGATACTGACTTACAGTGAGGAGTTACCACGATGAGAAATCCGCCCAGCTTTTACTCCTTTGAAAAACTATTACCCCGAAATCTTAACAGGATTTTAACATTTAGGCGTTATGATCATCTAGAGTATATTGGAAAAGAACTTGCTAAAA
>CAZILT010000014.1:0-2654 GCA_964540185.1 uncultured Dehalococcoidales bacterium | reverse complement strand
TCAACCCGCCACCTAATGCTATCGCACCTCCAAGAGCCGCCAGTGAAGTTGGATCGATTAACATGTTAGCCTCCTTTCTTATATTGTTAAGCTTTTCATTTGACCGGCACTAGTGCCCGCTTCCTCAGCCTAAAAGGACTATACTCTCTGCCACCCCCTTCGTAGAACTTGAACAGGAACTCTACGAAGCACAGCCTGAGGGAGTGTACAAAGCAGGAGATGCTGCTGAGGAGCAGGTTCAGTATATGCCCAAAAAGAAGAATTATTATTGCTATTAAAGTGCCCAAGATAAGTCTCAATATGCCGGCAGGCATCATGCTAGCTACCAAAGTTGCCATCATATTGAACACCATGGCAAGGTAGTATGTAGCCAAGCCTACACCTGCCAATCGACAGTACGACATAACATCTCCCAATATCCCGGTTATATCAAATAGCCAGAGAATACTGCCCAGGAAAACACCTTGCTGCATAATGGAAGAGGCGATAATCAACGCTATACCCAGAAGCATGATGTATAACAGAATGGGATATATTTGTGCACCCAGTGGGAGGATATCACTGCCAAGGAAGTGTATGATCCATGGTATGCCGGCGATTTGAAGGATAAACAAACCAGCTTTACCCGGTATCACTGCCTTGTTTCCTGTCTTTATGCCTGTAAGGAGTCCTATTACATGGGCTATGTTTACGTGGATTAAGCCTATTACCAGGGCAAATACTATGAAGGTCATAGCATCTCCGAGCAGGGCTTTAATTCCTTCTGAAAGTGCCATGCTCTCAATTCCAAAGAACTCATAAAAGTTTCCTAGATAGGCGCCGGTTAGCAGACCAATAATTAGAGCAACACCACAACTTATATAGAGTATCCTCTGGAATAGCTTAAAGCCTTCGGATTCCGGGTCATCGACCAAGCGAGGCAGGACGAATTTTGCCGCTAGTATGATGAATGCAGCGTAAACCACATCGCCTAACATGAGGCCAAAGAAAAAGGCAAAGGAATAAGCTATTATCGGTGTGGGGTCCCACTCCCTATATTTTGGGATGCCAAACAGATTTACGATGACCTGGAATGGTTTAAGTGCGGTTAAGTTCCTCGCCTTGGTGGGAGGCTCTTCCACTTGTTCTGGCTTCCTGGTGTCCATAAAGACATAGTTTATATTCTCTTTAAGCTGGGCAACTGTATCTTCAACATTGTTCTCCGGAATCCACCCCTCGATCAGTGTCACATACTTCGCTTCAGAAGCTTTTTCTAGAACTGACAGCCTTTCATTTTCTGCCGACAGTGCCTCCCTGAAAAGGACAAGCTTCTCCAGGTTCTCTCTAGTTTTAACTTCAATCTCCTCATGGAGCTTTGTCAATTCCTCGCTCAAATGATTAATTTTGGTATCAGCCGCCTCTGCGAATTCTATCAGGGTTAAATCCTCAGTTGGTATCCGCAGAATTTTACCCCCATTATCCTTGACAGTGGACTCTATTATTTCCTGGTCTTTGGCCTTGGCGATTATGTGCAGGACGTTTTCATTTTCTATTGTGGCTACTATGCTCCCAAACAGGTAGTCTTTAAGCTTGTTGTGGCAGGTTTCGTACATCTCACTGGGAAGAACAAATACCATGGAGAAAAGATAACTTCCAGAGAAGTTTAAATCTCTTAATCTAATGTCAGCTTGCTGTCTCAGAGGCTCGAGGTATCTCTTTAGTTCCTGTAATTCCTCAGCGCTCTGCTTTAGTTTAGTAGCTCGCTTATGCATGTTGCTGAGCTTGGTGCATAGTGACCTGACTTCACTATCGGTTTCGCTAAAGGGTCTGGTGTAGATAACCTCAACATCCTCCTCTAGAGAGACTCTCTCTCCTTTTGGGATGTAATCTAATACATCATTGATGGCTGTTAATAATTCAGCAACCTGTCCTCTCTCATTTTCGATGGCTGCTCTATCTATGGGTTTTAACTCCTCGCTTTCCTCGATATGGAGCACACCGGCTCCATGCAAAGTTTTGAGAGCTTTATTGGAGTAATCCTTGGAGGTTATTACCCTCGCCTTGACCATAGGGTCAGATGTATTGAGGACCAGGGGCATCATGAGGACTTTGCTCCGGTGACAATGTTCACTATACGCTCTACAACTGCTTCAGCTTTTTTGCCGGCTTTGGTTTCAAGTTCAGAAGCTTTTACAGTGGCATCCTTGCTTTTCTTATCAGCTTCTGCCTTGGCATTATTTGCTATCTTTTGGCACTCTGTTTCAATATCATCCATTGGTAACTGAGAGGAAAGAATTTCTTTAGCCTCCTCTTTAGCTTTAAGGAGAATTCCATTAGCTTTGGATTTGGCATCCTCAAGTATCTTTTCAGCCTCGCTCTCGATTTCTTCTACGCTCTTGGAGATTTCCTTTGTTGGCATAATACACCTCTTTAGTTATTTTTTGGCTGTCGCTGGAGAGTATATCAAGAGGAAATTTTTCACTAGATGAGTGAGTCGACATATCAACTAAGGGAAGATTATGGCAAAGTAATTTGTCATTGTCAATAAGAACGTTGGGTCAGTACTAGTGTCTGGATTAGCCTTTTTATTAAGTATGGCAAAGCGCCAGTTTTGTCAGGTTTGGCTGCTTAGGTGAAATACTTTATAATTCCATAAGGTGAAAATAAACAAGTTA
>CAZILT010000013.1:0-5213 GCA_964540185.1 uncultured Dehalococcoidales bacterium | reverse complement strand
TGTTTCTTTTTAGCCTGGAGATACCAAGGAAGAAGCTTCAGAGGGCGCGAAAGGGGCAATAGAATTATGGCTGAAGCGCGCTCGAGAGCTGGGTGTCAGCATAGCAGAGAAAGAAACTGTTAGTGTAGAATCAAGTTTAATATCCCCCCTGTTATCAGGGCGGCGGAGACCATTATCCCAGCCGACTTAAGCATATTTACCATCCCAAGCTGCCGGAGAAGAACAACAAAGGTAGCTATACAGGGGAAGAACATGGCTAAAACAACGCTGCCTACAACTAATTGCTCAGCGGTTAAGGCTAAGGGAGCTAGCATGCCCAGAGCGACATCCTTGCGGAGAAAGCCAATAACTAAAGCTGTCACTGCCTCTTTAGGTAAACCGAGGAGGCCGGTTACTACCGGTGCGGTAAAATTAGCAATAGCGCTGAATACTCCCAATGTGTACAGTATGTTCATTACCAGAATAGCGCCTAAGATTATGGGAATGGCCTCAGCCAGGAAGCCATGGGTTCTCATCCATAGTTTTTGTAATATAGTCCGCCATGGTGGTAAACGGTAGGGAGGTATCTCGATTAGTAGCTCGGGACTAAATCCCTTCACAGTATGGTTGAGTATCGTGCCCAGGATAAGCCAAGCCAGGAATAGCGTACCGTAGACCATAGCTACATACTGCCAGCCATGTGGGCCAACCAGACCGAAAATCATTGCCTGCAAAGCAGCACAGGGTACAGCTATAGAGATTAATGTGGCGGCAATGAACTGCTCTCTTTTGCTTTCCAGGATACGCGTGGCCAGAACGGCTGGCACGTTGCAGCCAAGACCAAGCAGGGTGGGGATGATGGCATATCCGTGCAGTCCCAGACGGTGCATGGCTGAATCCATTAGCACCGCCAGGCGCGGCAGGTATCCAGTGTCCTCAAGCAATCCCAGCACCAGGTAGAAGGAGATAATGTAGGGTAGAACCATGGCGAAGGGCACATAAAGCCCACTGGATAGTAGCCCGAAGGACTGGACGAAGTCGATTTCGCCATTGATGATTCTGCCAATTAGGATATAGTGGAGAAGGCCGCTGCCTCCCAGAAAATTGCTTATCCGTAACAATACCGGTGCCCAGAGGGTGTTAAATAAAGGGTCACAGACGTAACCTATCAGGCTCTCGCCAATGAATCGAATCACCACAAAGCTGATGGCTAGAACAGCTATAGCCATAATGCTCCCGGTTAATGGTTTGACACTGGCATCGGTCAGGCGCTCAAACCGAGTGTGGTGACGGTGGGTGATAAACTGAACCTGCTCTACGATTTTGCCAATGGCAGTCCAGCGCTCATCATGACTGCGTTCAGGAACTCTAGGTGAGGTGGCTTGGGGAACATTCTCCACCAGCTCTTTCATTCCCTGGCCGGTTAGTGCCACGGTAGGAATAACTGGCACTGCTAACAGCTTCCGTAGTTGGTCTAAATCTATATGTATTCCGCAATGCTTGGTATCATCCCACATATTTAGTGCTACGATTACCGGGATGTCCCTTTCTAACAGCTGTAAGGTCAGGTAAAGGTTTCTCTCCAAATTGGTGGCGTTAACCACATTGATGACTAAATCTCCGCTGTTGAGCATGTGTAAGGCAATTTCCTCGGCCTCACTAGTTGGCTCCAGGGTGTAAGTGCCGGGCACATCGATGACCTCGGCCATCTGCTTGCCCAGCTTCATGAATCCCCGAGTGTAGCTTACTGTAGTACCAGGATAGTTGGAAACAATGACATGAATTCCTGTTAGGCGGGAGAAGATGACACTCTTGCCCACATTGGGGTTGCCCATCAGCAGTATCTTCATTTAAGTCAGTCTAGGGCGACTACTATCATGTTAGCCACACCGTAGCCAATAGCCAACTGGGCTCTGTCTACCTGAACGGTTATCGGGCCTCGCATAAACATAGCACTAACCTTGGTTATCCTCTTGCCTGGTCTAATACCCATAGCACCGAGACGGCTAACCGCCCGATATCCACCACGAATTTGAACTACTGTGCCACTCTGTCCGCCCTGCATTAAATTTAGAGTTGTTTGTTTCCCCTCAGGCATAATCTATTTTCCCCCGCCTGTTTCTAGTTGAGTTTTGCTTATTATTTATCCTCCCGGTGGCACCTTGCCATATAATCCTCCCCACGCTTGCCATGCTCAAAATAGTAGTTGAAACCCTTCAGCCATTCGGGCCTTTCCTGAAGGGGGCAGGTCAATACAAACTCAACAAATTTGGCCAGTCTGTTCGTGGTAACCGGGCTGATAAAGTGTTCCATATCGCATGCATCTTTCTGGGCTGTATCAGGGTCAACTCCCAGTATTTCAGTGAGGAATTTACGTAGCGCCTCATGGCGACGAAATACATCTTGGGCTATCTTTTTGCCTTCAGCCGTGAGATCCACATATCCATATTTTTCGTGGTTAACAAGTCCTCTTTCTGAGAGCTTATTGAGAGCAGCAGTAACACTAGGTTTCTTTACCGCTAATGCCTTGCTGAGTTGAGTTACTCGTACTACTCCAGGCTCTTGGGCAAGCATAGCTATTCGTTCGAGATAATCTTCCATACTAGCGTCGTGCCGTATTATCATCTTTCTTACCGCGGCATCGACCGGGCGTTGCCTTTGTTAGAAGCCTCTAACATTATGGATTATATCATATTTTCTCCCCCAGTCATAATGGCATTGGTACTAGGGAACCAGAAAGATTGCTGCAGCCAAGAAATATGAGGTGGGAATCCAACCCAATGTAATTGCATCCAGTGCGAATTCTTTTTCAATATAAGGAAGCACAATGTTGCTAGAAGACCAGTGGAGGTAGTGATAAAGGAAGTTATTGCGGCAACAAACAGCGTCACTGCTTTGCTGGTATCGTTGCTCGCCCGGTTCCTCATACCGTTCGTGACTAAATGTATCTGCCTACCGATTTAGCGATTGCCTCGAGTTCTTTCATCAACCTGTCGAAGTCTGACGGAGTGAGAGATTGAAGGCCATCTACCAGGGCTTCTTTGGGGTTGGGATGAACTTCGATGAGGAGTCCGTCGGCGCCAGCAGCCACAGCCGCTTTGGCTATCGCTGGAACCAGAGAGTAGTGGCCAGCAGCATGGCTGGGATCGACGATTAAAGGCAGGTGACTGAATTTTTTAACCACTGGTATGGAACTGATGTCAAGCGAGAAGCGGATGCTGTCCTCAAATGTCCTGATGCCTCTCTCGCACAGAATAACCTGGCTATCTCCCTCTGCTAGCAGGTAGTCGGCTGCTGTGAGCCACTCCTTAACAGTGGATGACAGCCCTCTCTTCAGCACCACGGGACGATTGCTCTTGCCTACCTTGGTTAGCAGGGAATAGTTTTGCATGTTCCGGGCTCCGACTTGAAGGATATCAGCGTATTTTGATACCAGACTGACATCGTGAGGATCCACTACTTCGGTTACCACAGGCATGTTAAATCGCTCTCTTGCTTGAGCCAGCAGCTCCAGGCCAGCCTTCCCCAGGCCCTGAAAGCTGAAGGGGGAGGTACGTGGTTTGAAGGCACCACCGCGCATGATGCTGGCTCCGGATTTCTTCACCATCTCGATTGTCTTCATAAGCTGTCCCTCATTCTCCACAGCGCATGGCCCTGCCATAATCACGATGCGCTTTCCACCGATCTCTATTCCGTTAACGGAAACTACACTGTCCTCTGCCTTGAATTCGCGGGAGGCGAGCTTGTAGGGTTTCATAATCCGGGATACGCCCTCTACTCCAGGAAGTACAGCAAAGGTATCTGTTGGCAGTTTTCCTGTGTCACTCCCCAGTATGGCTACCACTGTTTTGTCAGTGCCCAAATTCAATTGAACGCTGAGTCCCAGCGCCTCAGCCCGTTGTATCACCTCGTCTAGCTCTTCCTGGGTGCTGTCCTTTTTCATATCCACTATCATGGTGCCCTCCGTTTATGTAAGCTATATGTCTTTCTGTTCGGCTTATTATAGATGACTTTGGCCTAAGAAGCGATGCAAACACGCTTATGTCAGGCGTTGAGTGCAGAGTTTTCCATTTGGTCCAACATAGTGTAAGCTACGATACCACATATTTTCATGGAAGGGGCTGCTGATATTAGTGAACTGGGTTAACACTGCAATACTGAGCGCGGCTTTTATGGCGGGAGTGAATATACTTGACAGCCACCTTGTCTCCAAAAGAATGCCAAGCTTGCGGGCATTCCTTCTGCCGGTGAGCACTGTTCATTTTGTTTATGCTTTCTTTGTTTTCACCCTTTTCCCCCTACCGGAGGACATTGGTACATGGCCAGTATTGGCGGCGATAGCCTCAGGCATGCTCCGTAGTGCTGCCGCCATCATTATGCTTGACAGTCTCAAGAGAGAAGAAGTGTCACGAGTTGTCCCTATAGTCTATGCCTATCCTATTTTCGTTGCCATTATGGCTGTGCCATTATTAGGGGAGTCTCTGGGCTGGCTGGAGTGGCTGGCGATAGTCATAGTGGTGTCAGGGGCAGTAATTGTCTCAATGGAGCAGAGTCCATCTGGCTCTATTGTTTGGCATGGTAAGCTGCTGTTCCTTTTTGGCTCTGGCCTGCTTTTTGCCATGGCAGACATTGCCAGTAAGTATGCTCTTGCCTATATATCATTCTGGAACATGTTCTGCGTTAGCGCATTCTGCATGTCTGGCATCTTCTTGCTAGTCTCAATTCGTCCTGGCACCATTAGACAGCTAATTAGCATGGAACAGAAGAGTTCGGCTATAGGTCTGCTTGTTCTTGATGAGACATTGGTGGTGATAGGGATAGTGTTGTCATTCTGGGCGTTGGAGAGGGGGCCGGTGTCTTTGGTATCGACTATAGTTGGCAGCCGCCCCATGTTTGTGCTTATATTTACTATTGTCCTGAGCCGCTTGTTGCCAACATTCCTGAAATGGCATTTCAGTAAAAGGTTACTGGCACTGCGACTCGGTGCCACTGCCATGGTTGTTGGTGGTATAACTGTTATCCATCTCTGTGGCTGACGAACTTGTGCTGTGGTGCTGGCTGAGTGCACATATCGCCTGGGTATTTATTGGGTGTCCAAAGCAAATAATCTGCGCTATGTGGTTTTCAGGAGATAATTCAGGCTATTGGTCTAATGGAACAGCTGTTTGTATTTCTTTATCATCTGCCCTTTTGGTTACGGCGTTCTTATATACTCTGGCCAGGCTCTTGCCATG
>CAZILT010000012.1:0-2483 GCA_964540185.1 uncultured Dehalococcoidales bacterium | reverse complement strand
TGCTCCGTGACGAGCTTCAGGAGCATGGCTATACCTTTCGTACCTCCACTGATTCCGAAGTTATCGCCAATCTAGTTTTAGCCTCTCCTGGCAAGAACTGGGAGGGGAAAATAAGATATGCGATGCACCGTCTGCAGGGAGCTTATTCGCTAACAATCATAGCCCAGAATAAGCTCATTGGGGTTCGTGACCCTATGGGTGTTCGCCCGCTCTGTTTGGGGACTATTGATAGCGGCTGGGTCATTGCCTCGGAAAGTTGCGCTTTAGATCACATAGGCGCTCGGTTTTCCAGGGAAATTGAGCCTGGAGAAATTGTGGTTATTGACCAGGGAGGAGTCAGGAGTTTTAAGAAGAAAAGCAATAAAAAAGCATTGTGCATTTTTGAATATATTTATTTCGCCCGCCCCGATAGCATCATTCAAGGTAGGCTACTTTACTCAGCGAGGCGGGCCATGGGGCAAATGCTTGCCCAGGAGCATCCTGTTGATGCTGATTTGGTTATGGGTGTTCCTGACTCAGCTACTGCCGCTGGCATTGGCTATTCTGAAGCTTCAGGCATCCCATATTGTGAAGGCTTGCTCAAAAACCGCTATGTGGGGCGTACCTTTATCGAGCCTGATCAGAGGCTGAGAGAGCTCGATGTTCAACTGAAATTTAATCCCCTGTCGCGTATTATCGCTGGAAAACGATTGGTGGTGGTTGACGACAGCATCGTTCGTGGCACCACCACCCCCCGGGTGGTCAGCTTATTAAGGAAAGCTGGCGTTAAGGAAGTCCATCTCCGCATTTGCGCTCCTCCTATTCGTCATCCCTGCTTCCTGGGCGTGGATATGGCTACTGAGTGGGAGCTTATCGCTGCCAGAAAGTCCATTCCGGAGATTAGGGATTACCTCGGCGCTGATTCGCTCGGCTATCTTAGCCTTGATGGTCTTCTTCAAGCCGTGGGTCTCCCCAGGGATATTTTCTGTCTGGCTTGCCTTACCGGAGACTATCCCATCCCGGTTCAAATGGGGATGGATAAGCTGGCTCTGGAAAGAACGCCTGAAGAGGAACTTGTTGGAAGCCAGAAGTAAGCAAGCGTATGCCTCGGCCGGTGTCGATATTGAGGCAGCCGCTAAGGTAAAACAACTAATTGCTAGGCAAGCTAAACCCACTCTTGGTCCTCAGGTCCTCAATTTTGGCTCCTTCGGCAGCATGTTCCAAATCAAAGGATATGATGAGCCTGTTTTAGTCTCCAGCGTGGATGGAGTAAGCACTAAGGTTAAAATCGCTGCGCTGTTAAACAGGAATGGTACTGTGGGTATGGATATCGTTAATCATTGTGTTAATGACATTCTTTGCTGTGGTGCCGAGCCGCTCTTTTTCCTGGACTATTTTGCTATGGGTAAGCTCATGCCCCATCAAGTAGAAACTATCGTTACCGGTATAGCCCGGGCTTGCCACAAAGTTGGCTGTTCACTAATCGGGGGTGAAACTGCTGAAATGCCGGGCGTTTATTTGCAGGGAACCTATGATTTAGTTGGCTTTATCGTTGGAGTGGTGGAAAAGAGAAATATCATTGATGGCAGTTCCATAGTGTCAGGCGATGTAATACTTGGATTGCCCTCGTCTGGATTACATACCAACGGCTATTCCCTGGTACGAAGAGTTTTTGGAATAGAAGATAATCCCTCCTGCTTGAATAACTTTTATCCCGAGCTGGGAAAAACTCTGGGTGAGGAGTTACTCCAGGTCCACCACTGCTACTATTCTGAGCTTAAAGCAGTCTTACCCACAATTAAAGGTTTGGCTCATATTACTGGCGGTGGATTTCAGGGAAATATCCCCCGTGCTTTACCCGAAGGTGTTGCCGCCCATCTACATAAGAGTTCCTGGAACATTTCCCCTATCTTCAAACTCATTCAGGAAAAGGGTAATATAGCAGAGAGGGAAATGTATCGAGTGTTCAATATGGGGATAGGTATGATTATTGTGTGCTCGCCCCAGCAGGTGAGTAAATTGACTGCTGCCCTGACTCAAGCTAAAATTCTTGGTGAAGTAGTCAAGGCAGAGGGTAAAGAAAGAGTAATAATAGATTAAGGAGGAATTATGAGAGCTATTATAAGTGTTTCAAACAAATCGGGTGTGGCTGATTTTGCTCGGGGTTTGCAAGAACAGGGTGTCGAGATTTTCAGCACCGGTGGCACCAAAAAATCGCTGGAAGGGGCTGGAATCAAAGTCCATAGCATCTCACAGCTTACCGGTTTCCCTGAAATCCTCGATGGCAGGGTGAAGACTCTGCACCCTGCAGTCCATGGTGGTATTTTAGCCAGACGAGATTTGCCCCAACATTTGGCTGAGCTGGCTAAAAATCACATTGAGACCATCGACATGGTGGTGGTCAACCTGTATCCCTTCATCGAGACGGTAACCAGGGGTGAAGTTTCTTTAGATGAGGCAGTGGAGAATATCGATATTGGCGGGCCAACTATGATTCGCTCGGC
>CAZILT010000011.1:0-22091 GCA_964540185.1 uncultured Dehalococcoidales bacterium | reverse complement strand
AAGACGAACTTAACAAGCTATTCGAGGGGTTAACACCACAGCCAGCGTCCAGCTAAACAGTTTATTGCTTATTCTACTTTTTACCAATGGGATATATGGCCAATGCGGTTGGTTTCCTGAGCGATAGTGCTGTCATCCAGCTTAACAAATAGTGGCTGTGGCGGGTGAAGTCGCTGTCCAGGCACTGGTGGCTTAAAATTCCAGCCGGCATCCTTCACACTCCCTTCAAAGCCGAGGAAGGTGTGTAGCTTTTCAGAGCTGAAGGGAAGAAAAGGATAAAAAACGGTCTTTAAAGCAGCCAATACACATAAGACAGTATAGGCAGACTTGGCCGATGCTTCGGGAGCCTGTTTGATTACCTTCCAGGGAGCTTGATTATCAAGGTAACGATTAGCTTCTTGAGCTAGAGACATAATCTGTCTAATCGCCTCTCTGAAGCTACAGTGGTAAAGTGCTCTATCAACCTTCTCCAGCGTACTCTCAGCCTCATGAAGTAAGCTGCGGCTTTGCCCGTCGAGTTCACCTGGTGAAGGCACCGTACCGTCGAAATTGCGATAAGTAAAAGTAAGGATGCGATGAACAAGGTTGCCATAGGTAGCCACTAATTCGTTGTTATTAAGGTGGACGAATTTATCCCAGGAAAAATCACTGTCGTGAGTCTCAGGCATGTTCATAGCTAAGGCATAGCGCAGTGGGTCTGGGCCATACCGCTCTAAGTAATCAGGGAGCCATACTGCCCAGTTGCGGCTGGTGGAAAGTCTTTTGCCGGCAATGGTCAAGAACTCATTAGCTGGAACATCATAGGGAAGATTTAAACCTCCATAGCCCATTAGCATCGCTGGCCATATAATAGTATGGAAAAAAATGTTGTCCTTGCCCACAAAATAATAGCTGTTGGAATCACCCTGCCAGAATGGTCGCCATGCGCTATCATTGCCCTGTAATTTCGCCCACTCCTTGCTTGCTGATAGATAACCAATAACAGCTTCAAACCAGACATAGATGCGCTTCTGCTCAAAGTCAGGTTGGGGCACAGCCACTCCCCAATCTATATCACGAGTTATCGCCCTGTCCTTTAATCCCTCATCCAGGAACTTCCAGGCAGTGCCGAGCACATTAGGCCGCCAGTGAGGTTGTTCTTTTATCCATGACTTCAGCCTATCCTGAAAGGCGCTAAGACGCAAGAAGAAGTGCTCAGAATATTCCAGTCGTGCTGGAGTAGAGCAAATATAACAATGGAGATCCTTAAGTTCTATAGGGCTTAAAGGCTTACCGCATTCATCGCACTCATCACCCCGTGCTTTAGGAAAGCCACAATAGGGGCAGGTGCCTTCAAGATAGCGGTCAGGAAGGAATCGTTGACATTTGGGGCAATACGCTTGGAGCATCTTATCTTTGTAGATATAGCTTTTATTAAGCAAAGTGAGAAATATGTCATGAGTGACCTGCGCATGGTTCGCAGTACCAGTAGTGGTAAACAAGTCAAAGGAGATACCCAATTTTTGCCAGCAGTCCAGGAACTGCTGATGATATTTAGATGCTATTTCCTGTGGCGACTTAGATTCCTGCTCAGCTCGAATTGTAATCGGCGCTCCGTGCTGATCACTTCCTGAAACCATCAGAACATCATCGCCTTTCAGACGATGGTAGCGAGCAAAAATATCTGCTGGCAAATAAGCCCCGGCAATATGCCCCAAATGTAAAGGGCCATTGGCGTAGGGCCAAGCAACGCCTATGAGAATACGCTCGCTCAAGGAATCCTCCCCAAAAAATTTAATCTGTTATCCGCACGCTCTGGTAAAAAGGCAATCTTGATAATATACATCGCTAATACAATCTGATAATTATACTGCATAATTGCAACTTCCTCTATGAGACTGTTTAGCAACCCATCGCCCTGACCCCCTTCCCTTAGCAAGGAGGGAAGGGGGAGTGTAGATAAGAGAGGGGTGAAACCCCTCTCTATAAATCTCTTCCCCCTATGAAGGAGAGGAAGATAAAGGGGGTGAGGTTAACAAACAGACTATATATATAATAGTATAATAGCATATGATGAATAGTTGGCTAGAATCTTTCATGTTGACTTTCATCCCCTTATTTATAGTTATCGATGCTCTGGGGGTTTTACCTTTTGTTGTGTCTTTAAGCGAAGGCATGTCCAGCCATGAGCGGCGCAGGATGATCCACATCGCTAGTGGGACCGCTGCTGGAGTAGGCTTTGTTTTTCTATTCCTTGGTCAGCTTATCTTAAATGTGCTAGGTATTTCCGTAGGCTCCTTTGCTATTGCCGGTGGAATTATCTTGCTGGTGTTTTCCATTAAATACATGACCACAGGCAAAATGGTGGATGCAGTCAAGGAAGAAATGGTAGCCGTTGTTCCTATTGGCACACCCTTGACCGCGGGTCCCGCTACGATAACCACTTTATTATTGCTCGCAGGCCGATTCCCGTTATATCTCGTCTCGCTTTCTTTCATCCTGAATATACTCATAGCGTGGAGGATCTTCCTGCTGGGTAGCAAAATTATTAGCTTCCTGGGGAGAGGTGGGCTTAGGGCGGTCTCCAGTGTGTTTAACCTGTTGCTCGCTGCCATAGCGGTAAGTATGATTATCCGAGGACTAAGCCTGCTTGGTATACTAAATATCTCAATCTGAATTCTTGCAGTAAGCAGGGTCTTCCCCGGCCAGACAAACCACCACTTTATCACCCCAGCGATGGAGATTGTTTGGCAACCTATCCCCTGATCCCCTTCTCCTGCCAAGGGGGGTGTAGGTAGGAGAGGGGTTTCACCCCTCTCCTTAAATCTCTTTCCCCTCTCCTTTAAAGGAGAGGGGAATAAAAGGGGTGAGGTTAGTAAACACTCGCAACTTAACGTGCCCATCCATATGATGAGGATACACCTCCTTCCTTCTTTTAGGCTGTTTAATTTTGTTTTCCCGTTCGATTTTGGGCATTTTGGAGAGTCTTCACCCCCAAATTTTTGTAGTTGCCTGATTTATCAGGCACAGTCGCCCAATGAATTGGGCAACTACATTTTTAAACAGCCTCTCTTTACGAGCTCGGGTTGAAGGCTCAAAGTGAGGGCAAACACTCCCGGCAAGCAGGGCTTCCCATAGCTAACCAAACCGCTGGAAAGCATAGTGCTAAAGAGCCGCCGTTTTCTATACCTGGCAACCGAACAGTGAGCTTGCCTTGCTTTTTGTAATTTCACTCACTATAATGAGCATATACTCACTATTTGGAGCTATATTTAATGCTCAATTTACATATTATTGCCACAGTCAGCCAGAAAATCCTGAGCTTTCTCGCCAAGTTTTCAGATAAAGAGTTCTATGAGAGGCAAATCGCTCGTAAAATTGGCATAGCTTATGGTTCAGCAAACCATGCCCTAAATGACCTGTATTCCACCGGCACTATAAGGCGGAGACAGGAAGGAAAGATGTATTTTTACTCCGTTAACCCCTCCAGCGTAGCCATTACTGAGTTCAAAAAACTGATAAACATTATGCTTATTGAACCATTGACAAAACAACTTACGAATATATCCAGCAGTATAGTGCTCTATGGGAGTTGTGCCCAGGGGACCGACACCTCCCAGAGTGATTTAGATTTATTCATCATATCAGATGACAGGGAAAAGGTAATGCAGATGATTAATAGCTTCAGCTTTCCACAAGGATTTGAGGATATTCATATTCAGCCGGTAATTAAGAGCCCTGTTGAACTTCTGGAGGCAGGGGAATCTGAACAAGCTTTCCTTGCCGAAGTAGAGCAGGGTATCACCTTATGGGAAAAGGCAGCCAATGAACCAGGACTTTAAGCAATGTCTTGAGAACAGGAAAATCATCGTCTTCCCGAGGGGCAAGGAATTAGTTGGGAAGGAGCTCTCAATTGCCCAAAACGACCTGTCAGATGCCAAAGCAGGTTTTGAGGGTCAGCGATACAAATGGTCAACTATCCAGGCCTATTATGCTATATTCCACGCCGCTAGAGCACTTATCTACTCCCAAGGCTATCGTGAAAAGAGCCATTACTGTCTCGCCATAGCGTTACAAGCGTTATTCGCAGATGAAGGTCTAATGGAGGCCCAATCAGTACGTGATTTCCTTAATGCTATGAATCTTCGTGAAGCTGCCGATTATGAGGCTAAGTTCTCTGAATCAGGGGCTAAAGCGGTTATCGACTCTGCCGAGAGATTCATTAAAAAGGCAACTACAATCCTGAACGTCGAAGAGTAATACTTTGCTACAGTGTCAAATTGCCGAAGGCTCCAAGACTAAATCGAAGGCTCAAAGTGAGCGTAAACACTCACGGCAAGCAGGGCTTTCTACGGCTAAACAAACCGCTATTCTGTGTATTGATTGAGGGGAGATAATCACACGCCCTTATGCCGCAGGGCCACAATAGCGGCTGATATCTCTGTTTCTTGGGCTTCTATAGTTGAAAGGAGTTCCTCGGGTGTCCTGGTGTCTTCCTCTTGCTTTCTGTTCGGGTTCACCGCCTTAAGGTCATAATTTTTAGCTTTGATTTCTTCTACTGGCACAGTCCAGGAGCGCTCGCTTGAAGCTCGCCCAGGGAGCAACTTAAAAAATTCCTCAAAATGTTCCATGGTGAGCTGCTGTTTTTTAGTGACATTTATATCGGAAAGGTCATAGTACCAGACCTCCTTTGTTGGCTCTCCTTTGGTGAAGAATAATAGGTTAGTCTTGCTCGCCGCCCCAGCATTCATAAATACACCAGCGGGAAGACTGACAATGCACCACAAATTACATTCATCAAGGAGTTTATGCTTGGTCCGAACAAAGGCATTTTCGGTGGTGCGAAACAGAGTCCCCTCGTCCATCACTATTCCACAGCGTCCTCCTGGTTTAAGACTATCAATGACATGCTGGAGGAAAAGCACCTGTGTAGCTCTGGTCTTGTAAGCGAAGTGGATCTGGGCATCCTTCCCTTCCTTGCCACCAAAGGGTGGATTAGTCAAAACAACATCAAAAAGGGCAGGTGCACCACCAAAAAGCCCACCGTAGACTTCCTGCCCAGTGAGACTATTTCCATGCCAGATATGCGGTTCGTCTATCCCCTGAAGTATAAGATTGGCTAATACAATGGGGTAAACTAGGTCTTCTTTCTCGCGACCATAAAAGGTAGCGGTTTTGAGGTTTTGGATATCTTCCGCGCTTTCAAGCTGGGTGCGCATATATGAGTAGGCTTGGGCTAAAAATCCACCGGTGCCGCAACAGGGGTCATAGACTGTTTCCCCAACTTTAGGTGCTATAGCCTGTACCATCACTTTGATAATCTGTCTTGGTGTGAAAAACTGACCGCCATCGTTGTTCTTCTCCCCCATCTTCTGAAGTAGCCCTTCATAAACTTGAGAGAGTGTAAACATATGGGTCTCATCCACTTGCTCGGTTTTCAGTTCATGGACTTTATCCAGGATATCCAGCAGGTTACGCTCAGTATCAATCTTTGTTCTTTCTACAGAGGAAAAGACCTGGCTGATTACTTTCTGCCTGACATTGGCTCCCGGGCGTTCCTTAAGGCTGCGAAGGGTTGGTACGAGGTCGCCATCAACAAAACTCATAAACCCACCCAGAGTGCCCATCTGTAATTCCAGTCTCTTTTTCCCTTTGGGTGCCGCCCAATCACGCCAGCGATAAGGATAATTGAGCGATGGTTCGAATTGGGCGCCTACTGCTCGTGCTGTTTCCATTTCTCTTCCTTCTTTCTCATCCAGAACATGCAGGAAAAGCATCCAGGTAAGCTCAGGCACATATTGTAAGGCACCGGCACAATTTGAACGCCGCATAATATCGCAAATACCTTTAACATAGGCGTTCAGACTCTGAGGAGTGGTGATTCTGCGGGCATTATTCTTGTTTCTCGCCATGATCTGTCTCCTAACTAAACGCAGGTTTAATTTGGTAATATGCTTATCATATCAACTTCTTCGCAAAAACTCTTGCCAGATCAAAGGCTCAATCCCATGGTTCTTTGCCTTACCTGTAGCCTTTCTGTCTCCCTCGTCGATAACAAGGGGAAGTCCCCGCTTTAGAGCAATAGCTATCACTGATGCTTCCCCGGAATCGATACCCGGCTGTCGCAGGATTTGCAGATATTCCTCTCCTTCATTATCTTGGAACTGTGTAATTATTTGAGGATTTCTTTCAACAAACTGACGAAGCGGGTCTGTCTTCGTGACATTAGGGTGCTCCGCTACCTCGTACTTAATTCTTTCAGATATTAAGATTGCTCCTCTTCTGTCCTCTAACGCCTTAATCCCTTCCTTATGCTCAATGTTGATAAGAGAACTAGCATCAATTAGATATTGCCAGAATTCTCGAGCCAAGCCTTTCCTTTTCATGGGTATTAGCTCTGTCACTCGCCCCGTCGCTCAATCTCTTTCAGTGCTTCCCTAACTGTGATGCCTAGGCTACTCGCAAGTTTACCGGTAGAAATTAACCCCCTCTGATAAGCTTCAAAGGTTGTGCCCACGAATTCCTTACCAAGTTGTTTTTCCCACCTCGGAGTTCGAGGACGCCTAAGAAAGGGTGGCTGGAGTTCAAAAAGAGTGTCAGTGTGTCCCCATTCTATTAATCCCAAATTTTCTAATCTATAGCCAAGTGCCTGAATACTTACGCCCCATTTACCAGCCATTTGACCTAATTCTTTTGACGAAGGTGTTCTAGAAAGCTCCCTCCTTCCGAAATCTCCTATCGCACTTGTCTCAGGTAATAGCAATTCAATCGCGAACTGATTGGCTTTAACTTCTATATTTCCGTGAACTTCACTGAGTTTCAACGGGATATGACATAGGCTCGATGCATGCCTGTAAAGAAGATGGGCTAGTTCATGAGCCAATGTAAAATTTCTTCTTCCCTGTGGTTCACTTGCGTTGAGCAAAATAGAAGGGCCATATTCCAAATGCCAGAGTGAAAAACCAGAAAAGTCATCCTCTGGAACGGGAAGTCCAAATATACGGACACCCTCACCTTCCAGGCGCTCTCTTAAGTCAGGTAAAGGCTTGTCACCTACATCGAGTATCCCCCTCAAACCCTGAGCAACCGTCTTTGGAGGGACAGACTCTTCAAAACAAGAAAGTTTGACCTCGCGCCCCTTATTTAAGAGATTCTCAAGCTCAAGAGCGGTTCGACATAATTCGTCAAATTTTGCTATCACGAGTTTCGCTTCTTTGGCTAATTCTTCTAGAGATTGCCCAGGTTTCCCACGAAATTCTATTTTCTCTGGCGGAGCCGGAGTTTGTTTTAAAAAGTAATCTATCTCCCTGCCGTATAGCTCAGCTAATTTTTCAAGTTGCCTCAGATTGGGCTGTGCTTGTTCTTTTTCCCAATTGAGTATATCCTGTGGGCTAGTGTTTAGCTCAAGCGCCGCTTCCTCAGGTGTCAATATGAGCAATTCTCTTGCTCTGCGAAGTTGGTTACCTATAATTATACTCGTCTGAGATTCCGAATTAGCCATCATAATTCTCCACTGAAAGCCTTTTTCAGAATTGCCTGAGGAAGGGCATTGATAGCTTCTAACTGCTTCTCAATAGCCGCTCTGAGTTTTCCAGACTGAGTCATCTTTTCCTTAAGCTCAGAGGCAAGGCGCTGCTGAATAGGGAGGGGAGGAAGAGGGATTGGAAGCTGCAAATACTCGCCAAACCTCAAGTTACGAATGCCTGTCGTTTGGTCTTGGAGGGCAAGAGTATCGCCCTTCATATGTACATAGAACAGATAAAGGAATAAGAATTCTGCTTCAGCATTACCCTTGCAACGAAGCCTACTTATGAAATTGCCAAAGTAAAATCCCCCCTCAAGGTCAAATAGTACTACTCGGCCAACTGGCTGTTTAGGACCTCCGCCTGCCCTTTCTAATAGAATATCCCCCCTTTGAAGTTTCTTATTTTCTATATTTTGGATATTTGGCAAGACTCTAGCGATATCCTCCACTGAGATAGAGCCATTATTTCGAAAGTTAGTGGAGCGAATAACTGGAACGCCGTTTATCAAATCTTGAAAACCCCAGAAGCCATTATCATAAAGTTCCAGTGTTTCTCCTAGCCTCCTCTTCTCCCACTTCTTTGCCTCTTCGCTTTCGAAGACCTGGCGGAGGTAGGCTAAGGGCATAGCTTTGGCAGCCTCTAGCTGCTTTACACAGGCAGTGCGGGCGCGCTCCACTTCCGCCATCAATTCCTGAACCTTAGCTGCAATCCGCTTTTGCTCGGGAAGGGGAGGGAGGGGAATGCCGATAGAGCGGACTTGGTTATCTGTAACAGCAGGGTATAGCATACCCCTTACTTCCCCCGAAACGGTCTCTACAAAATCACGTGTCTGCACCCAATAAAAGAGATACAAAGGGTCAATCATGGTGGTTGGACGGAGTACAGCGAAGCCCGTACTACAGATTTCACCATCTAGCTCACTAGGCACCAAAGCAACAGCGTTTAGGTTTGGACGCGTGGTTGCTACCAGAACATCGTTCGCCTTAACTAACTGGCGAGCCCGACTTGGTGCATCGCTGCCCATAACTCCCCGCGCTTCGGTTATCCTCTTATGGGTGGTGTCCATGCTTGAGATGTCAATATAACGAAAGGGAATATCTGGACATACCGTAGGGTCGTGTGTTTTGGCTTCTTCACAGACTCCCCCCAGCCTCACCCAACACCAGCCCTGCGGGAGTGAGGAGTTTGGATTGTCGATTGTGGAACTATTTTTACCCATCTCAACCATTTGTTACGCCTCTTTGTTGCCCCTTTCTAATTCCTCTGAGACATTTATTGCGCCATTATTGCGGCTTTCATGCGCCTTTGATCTATTTCCAGTTTCCTAATTATTATTTTCATTACCCAATATTAGCCCATAATTAGCCCTTTATTAGCCCATTGATGCATTTATGATGCATTTATGATGCATTTGATGCCTTTAGGGTATATTTAGTTCCCTTCCCTACTTTGCCTATCATTTGCAAAACCTCTTTTCCTACAATGTCTTGTAATTCTCTGGAGGCGGTTACCCGAGAAACTTCTGTCAATTCCTGATATTCCCTATTTGTTATCTTTCCCCTCTCCTTTGCATACATCACCGCTTTTATCTGCCTTTCATTTAACCCCATCTTCCTCAGGTTCTCTTCAGTATAAATGTCCTTATAGAAATAGACTGAGAAGCCACCCAGCTCCTCCCTATACTCTGGCTCTGGGAGTCCAGCCTCCTTCATCCATTCCACCATCCGAACTGTGCCGCTGCCATATTGCTCGATGTAGCCGGCAAGATAAAACACTTTGGCAATTAGAGGGTTGCGCAGATATGACTGATGCGGTCTTTTTAGTTGTTCTATCGTTATACCTTCAGGAAGTCCGCCCGGGTTGGAAAACCAGATATGGTCATCATATACCTTTATGGTAGTGAAATTGGCTATGTTGAAATAGTCTCTGTGAATAAGGGCATTGAGCACCGCTTCACGAAGGGCAGGAAGAGGGTAGTCCCAGATATCCTCTCGCTCTATCCCCTTTATCTCGTAGCGAACACCGATATGCTGCCTTAGAATATTCAGCGTCTCGTCAAACTGCTGGAAAAGATTCCCTCTGACCCATTTATCGTCAATTATAGTGGTCTCCGTCTTGAAGCGTCCGATTCGGACACAGAGATTGATGAAATGTCTTTGCGGGTTGTTCCCAAAGAGGAGAATAGCTCCATTGGTCGGCTTACCATCCACCGTAAGCTCCAGCTTTTCCAAGACGACCTCAGGTGGCTCATCCAGAGATACATCGCTAAGTCTGTTCTTCTCCACAGCCAGACGGACAAAGCGACGAATGGCTTCAGGGTCCATTTCTTCCAGTGAAAAACCATCTGTCAGGGAGTCCCAGGTTTTGCCTCTTGAAAGAAAGGCTCGGAATTTTTCGGGACTTATTTCCCTGGTTGTGTTCCCGACTCGTTCATAATAGCGCGCCTCGTATGAGACAGGATAACCTGAACGCGCAACCCTAACCGCGATTACCCGCTTATCCTCCATGTCTCTAGTCACTATTTCAGGATAAAGGGATAACTTGTTCACGATACGATTGGTTAAATCCTCCAGAAACTTGGTTGAAGACTCGACTCCCACAATACCGCCTCTGTTATTCACGCCAAGTAGAATTGTGCCCCCTTTTGTGTTTGCGAAGGCAGAAATAGTTTTATAAACGGTCTCATTAAGGCTTTCCTTGAACTCAACCCTTTCGGTTTCCCCTGAAGTTATCAGCTTAATTATCTTGTTCTCACTCATGCAGCAAACAGCCTCCTTTTAGTTTCACTGATGATGTCTCTAGGTTCTCCCAATGCTTTCAGTGCCTCAAGACCGCCAGCTTTCTTGACCTCGGGAGCGCTAAAGACATAAGGGCTCTCCAGCTCATCAGTGCCACCTTTAACAAACTGTTGAGCAAGGGCCATCAAGGTGTTTTCAGTTTGAAGCGGCAAGCTCTTAAACCAATCAGCATGCTTGTATCGTAATGCTTCAACACGCTCCTTTTTGGTCTTGGGAGCCATTCCATATGCAATTTGAGTTAAGACATCGTAAAGGTCATATTCCTGCCACTGCATAATCTCCCGAAGCAGACGCACACCACGACCATCATCGGGGAGTTTATCTATTAAGTCTTTGCGTTCAGATGGCTCTGCCCAGATACTGCGGAAATCGTCGAGGGTTTTGACCTTCTCCACAAGATGCGTCGCCAGAAGCTCACGGTATTCTTCAACAGTAACCATACTTAGCTTGCCTGCTTTCTGGGTAACAATATATGTCCCGGCGGGATTGACATGGACATCAAATCCTTCCACGCGGATGACTTTTCCCTTTTCTTCTCCCTCAGGCTCCTTAGGCTCACAGGTAGGAGTAGGGCGGGTTATGAATCCTTTTCCCAGAAGACGAGTAGCATTGGTGTAATCGTACACGCGGAACATCAGCTTGTTTGTTGGTGGGTGAAGCCTTGTGCCCCTGCCCATCATTTGATGGAAAGAGATGGGAGAACGGACATACTTGAAAAAGACGACATTGCGAACGCAAGGAACATCTACTCCGGTGGTAATCAAGTCCACAGTGGTAGCTATGAAATGACTCCGCATGGAGCCGCGTAAATCAGCGATGTACTGACTTCCACCAACGGCGGCAGTGCATTTAAAGGCATAGGGTCCAAGTCTTTGCTCTCCATTCTTGACACACCAATCAGCGTAGAGATTGTTCATCTCGGTAGTGACGGCGTCAGCATGGGTATCACGAGTACAGAAGATAATCGTTTTTTGAAGAGGGTCGCCCGTTTGAAGAAACATGTCAAATAGGTCCTGACATATCGCTTTGACTCTGTCAGGTAACTGAATAATATCTTCGAAAGATGGAGCTTCATAGCGGCTGCGAGCCTCAGCCACTGAGAGTGATTGCCCCGTAATAGCATTTTTGGCTCCAAGACGTTCAATATCTTCACGAGTTACGCCGGTTAAATCAAGGTTTATCTCTCGTCGGATAATTTCGCACGCGGCTATATAGCCATCTTCAATCCCTTGCGCCATATCATATTCGTAGACTGGCTCACCAAAGTATTTCAGATTATTTGCCGTAATCTCTTCATCTTCATACCGCTCCTCTTTTGTGCCCCCCTCAAAGGAGCGTGGGGTTGCGGTGAGACCTATCTGCACTGCCTCCGGGTTGCGACGAAGAAGGATGCTCCATTTCCCCCAGGCACTGCGGTGACATTCGTCAATGATGATATGGCTGAAGTAGTTCTCAGGGTAATGCTCAGTAAGAAAACGGGCATCTTCCTCATCAGTGCTAACATTGAGGGTCTGGTAAGTGGCAATGAGGATTCGAGCATTCTTCTGGGGATTGGTGCCAGTGACTTCAGCAGCATTGGCGCCAAACACATTTTGGAAATGTCCAAGCCCCTGTGAGCGTAGCTCCTCTCGGTCACAGACAAAGAGAGCACGCCGAAGTTGCCCGGCATCGGCAATCTTTTTCAATAGGTGTACTGCAATGAATGTCTTCCCGGTCCCCGTAGCTAGAAAAAGCAGGATTCGTTTTTGACCTCGCACTATCTTTGTCAAAGCAGCACGGATGGCGGCATCCTGATAGTATCGTCTACTTGCCTCACCACTGGGATAAGGGATTAGCAAAGGTTTTGCACTCTCTGCATCTAATGAGAAGCCAGCTCCCCGCTCATACCTCTGTCGCAGTTCCTGAGGAGTTGGGAACCCTTCGAGAGGTGAAGGAGCGCTGGTTTTGCCGGTGAAGTAGTCATATTCAATGAAGAGATGTCCATTAGACGAATATACAAAAGGAACCGTATTCAAGTGTGCGTATTTTTTAGCTTGCTCCAGGCCCTTGTCTGGCGGCTCATCACTTCTCTTAGCCTCTATCAAGGCAATAGCAATAGGCTGAGTGCTGATGTTTACCCTGATGCGCAGGAGATAGTCAGTTCGACCTCGCTGTCTCCTTTTTGGCTTGCCATCTACAATGTCTACCCCTTGGGCTATTTCTTCGCGGTGGACGAGGTCTTCGGTCCAGCCCCGGGAGTGGAGAATTGGATCGATAAGCTTTGCTCTGGTATCAGCCTCGCTTAACGCCATATATAGATTCTCCAACGCAGTTCATCACCATAGGAACACCCTTAAAACATTATACAACAACCATAGGGATATAGCTTACTTCTAACAGCAGCAGCTAAATCAAGAAGCAGACAGGAGAGCTACTTTCAAAACCCGTTCGGAGGGGCCGCCTTCGTGTAATTTTGCCAACTTTCCCTTTAAAATTTCGCAAAAATAAAGCGTTTCAACCCAGCTTGACTAATTCATTTGCAACCAGCGAATGGCAAAGCAAAGAAGGATTTGGTGCTAATACATTTCAATTCGCTTTCGAGGATTAATCCTCTGTCAACATTTCGCCAGATTGGGTCAGTTAGCCCAGCCTCTCAGGTAAATTAAGAGGAGTGGAAGTTACTGAGATTGCCGCGATTCCCCCATGAGGAAGTATTATTCTTGCTCTAAGTCTTTGACTAGCTCATCAACTGAGGCAAAAGTCTTGACGCGTCCAGCCTTGATATCTTCGTCAGCCTCTCTTTCAGCTTCCTGCCATCTCTTGGTCCAGAAGTAGATCTGGCTCTTGTCCACTAACTTTTTGGGCACTAGTATTGCTCTATCATCTATCACTTCAATTTCGACCAGGTCACCTTCCTCAACCCGGAGTTCCTTACGCACAGATGCTGGAAGGGTAACTTGCCCATGCCTGGTAACTTTGCTATACGCCGGCATTTTCATCACCTCCTAATGTCGCTCCAATGCTTCATCATGATGTCCAATGTTACGCAAGAGGATTGTATCCCTCTCAATTTGGAAAGTCATCCTCAGTGAACGACTTACCCTGGCTTCCCCAATATATTCCGTTCCCTTTACTTTCTTTGTCCTGAGGGCAGGATATCGAATATCCATTGCCAGGTTTTTGATTGCCTTATGAGCTATCGCTTTCTCCTCTTCACTAAGATATTTCCATGCTTTCTTAAATCTGGCAGTTCGAGCAACCCTCATGAAGAAATTTCCTTATTTTGTATGAAATTACTATATTACTAATATAGTCAGTTGTCAAGTATTTTGGGAATGTTAACGAAATATCAGAATGTGCAACTAGTCTCTCCCAGTTAAGAGGCGAGGAAGCTTGCTGAGATTGCCACGCTTTGCTCGCAATGACAGGGGGGAGTTGCTAGACAATCCCTCTATGCGTATTGACTTTAGGTCGGCTATCCTTGTATAGTTTACGGCAATTATTTAATTAGAAGAGAGAAAACATGCCCCAGCCTGAATTCAAGGAACTGGTGAGAGCTTATGGATTTGATGAAGTAGCTCTCGTCCCTGGTGATATGACCATTAATCCTGATCAAACTGACACATACTTCACTATCGGGAGTTTCAGATTCGCCATTCCTATTCTAGCTTCAGCCATGGATGCTGTTGTTGACCCTGCTTTCGCTGTCAAGTTTGGCAAACTTGGTGGGCTAGCTGTCCTTAACCTCGAAGGAATACAGACACGCTACGAAGACCCTGATGAAACCCTCAATCAAATCGCTCAAACTTCTGAAACTGAAGTAACTCCACTTCTTCAAAAGATTTACTCAGCGCCTATCAAGGAAAAACTTATTGCTGACCGCGTAAGCACAATAAAGCGAGCAGGCGTTACTTGTGCCGCATCTCTAACTCCAGCCAATACTAAACGACTGGCCCCTATAGCCAAGGAGGCCGGGCTTGATATATTGGTAGTGCAGTCCACAGTTACCACCGCCAGACATATCTCCAAGAGCTATCGCGGACTTATCTTGCCTGAGTTATGTCAGATGCTGTCTCTACCCGTTGTAGTGGGAAACTGCTGCAGTTACAGTGCTGCTCTAGAGCTGATGAGAACAGGAATTGATGCCATTCTGGTTGGCGTTGGCCCCGGAGCTGCTTGTACTACCAGAGAAGTCATTGGGGTTGGTGTCCCACAGATAACAGCCACTATGGACTGCGCTGCTGCCAGGGAGACTCATTTCAAACAGAGTGGTAAATATGTGTCGGTGATAACTGATGGGGGTATTCGTATTGGCAGTGATTTATGTAAAGCATTTGCTGCTGGCGCCGATGCAGTTATGATTGGCTCACCGCTAGCCCAAGCTACAGAAGCACCAGGCAAAGGTTACCATTGGGGCATGTCTCACCCCCATCCGGCATTGCCTAGGGGGACACGGATTAAGGTTGGCATTTCTGCGCCCTTGGAGCAAATTCTTTTCGGTCCCACTTCTGTTACCAATGGCTCTCAAAATTTAGTTGGCGCCTTGCGTACCAGCATGGGAGTCTGTGGTGCTACAACCATTAGAGAAATGCATAAAGTTAAGATGATTATTGCCCCCTCTATAAAAACGGAAGGGAAGTACTTTCAAGCAACCCAGGTTGTCCCCTGAGTCTCTTAACTCTTACAAAAACATACTAATACAAAACCAAATCCCAAAGCCAATTAACACAAAAGCACAAACACTAAACACGATTCTCCGTATCTTTCGTGTCCACCAATGCCTTGACTTAAACGTGCCGGCTGAAAGAAATTCACACCAGGCTAAATCACAAAGCCAGTGCACCGCAGTAAACAGAACAATGCCGATTAGTCCAAATCTGGTAGTAGCAAGTATCCAGGCTGTGCCTATAAACACCCACCATACATAAAAAGCGGGATTACTACCTGTGATTACAATGCCAGTGACTAACGAACTGGTTGGCAGTCCACCTATCTCACCGACTGCATTGTCAGCAGTTCGGAGCATCCGAAAACCGAGGTAAAATAGCATCAACGCTCCCACAATATATATGCCCCTCACAACTTGTGGAGAGCCGATAAAATGACCAAGCCCAAGGTAAATCGCAGCTATGAGCGGTATCTCGACGACCGCATGTCCTACGGCAATTGGGATACCAGCATTTCTGCTGCTATAACCCTTGGCTATTGTAGCAGCAGTCATTGGCCCTGGCATCATAACGCCAGTAAGGGAAATGCCTGCTGCCGATAATAAAAATAGTCCCAGACCTGTCTCCATAACGTAACTATTCACTTAGTGTCATTCTGAGGGATGAGCCGAAGCCCTGAGCTTTAGCGAAGGGGCAGCGACCGAAGAATCTTCAGGACCCGTCGCTTTGCTCAATGTGCCATAGGGAGTGACTGAACATTTTCTCCATAACTACTTAAATAAACTTGAATTTGGGCTAGCTTTCCTCTTCTTCTTCCTCCTCTTCCTCACCAATTACGTCGCCTCCATAATGGGGAAGCACCACACCTACCCTGGCCTGCCTACGTTTAGTCCCGACAAGCAGTTTATCAATCATTCCCCTTAAATTTGAGAATGCTTCTACTGGTTGGGCAGGAGGAACAACTACGCCATCTACCCCAGCTTTCCATAAATTACTAAGCTCGGCACTTGTTATTATCGAAGGCAATGTCACTAGAAGTGGCTTATCCAACAGCTCACCGAAACGCTGACAAATAAGCACTTGCTCCACAGTAATAAATGGCTCCTCACCTTTATTAATAAATACTCCATTCACATCGAGACTATTAATAGCTTTAACCAGGCCAATGTCTATTGAAGGCTCTATCATTAAGAATTTTCCCACTCCTTCCTTTTCCAATATTGCCACAGGTGTCCTCATATCAAAAACTACAAAATCACATCCTGAATTGATAAGCTCGCCTATCTTCTCCTTGTCTGCCTCATTCACAACCACCCCTAGAGGAAT
The DNA here is from genome assembly GCA_964540185.1 of uncultured Dehalococcoidales bacterium. Lineage (GTDB taxonomy): Bacteria > Chloroflexota > Dehalococcoidia > GIF9 > AB-539-J10 > CAZCKW01. The sequence goes on along the minus strand of CAZILT010000011.1, from coordinate 5,816 downwards.
ATCGCTCATGGCCTTAATTATCCGCTTCAAACCTCCCCTCTTAAAGCCCCGATTCAATACCAGTCCAGCATCCACATTGCTACCAGTTATAGCCTCAGCATCCTCGGCACCCACTCCGGACAGCCCAGCAACCAGCAACATCGGTGAGCTTTTTGCTGCGCTGGTAGCTGCATGGAAACCTATCGGAGATACTGAAGTCTTAGAAAGATTATGCAATTTGTCGACAAATTTGCTCATTTTGCTACCTCCAAAGCCAGCAGTCAGATTTGAGTCCCCGGCTGGCAGCTTTCAAACTACCTCAAGTAGCTAAGCCAGCGAAGGGATTCGAACCCCCGACCCGCGCTTTACGAAAGCGCTGCTCTACCTGCTGAGCTACGCTGGCGTGGAATTAGTATAGCTGATGGTGGCGATTTTGGCTAGCAGCTTAGCGTATACGCCAGAACGAATCAGTGGATGCAGCTTGAGTTTACAGCTTCTCTGGCCGGAAAGGATGTCTAGCGCGTTCAAAGTGGGGCAGGTAATTATCTGCCGCATCCATGTCTTGAATCCAGCCATTTTCTAATCCCAGTTCGTTAACCAATCCAAGGACCTCGGAATACTCTGAGGCAGAGATTTTACGAGACAGCTGTGGTACTTTGGGAGCTAGATGCATTGGGTAATATTGGGACATGATGCTTACGGTAACCTTGGGTGAAATATGATGAACCAGCCAGGTAAGCGATTCCTGACTACCTGCTAACCCATTGGGGAGAACGAGATGACGTATAATTAGCCCCCTCCGAACTAACCCCGAGTCATCCAATACCAACTTATCCCCCACCTGCCGATGCATTTCAACAATAGCCTGACGTGCGCGTGTTACATAATCAGAGGTATGGGAAAACTTCGCTGCCCAGGTATCACAGGCATATCTCAAATCAGGTAGGTAAACATCTACAATATCATCCAGCGCTTCAAGAGACGCCACAGAATCATAGGCGTTGGTGTTATACACTATAGGCACCCTGAGTCCCATGGGCACTGCTTCCAGGACTGCTCGAACCAACTGAGGCACAAAGTGGGAAGGCGAAACAAAGCTGATGTTGTGGCATCCCAGCTCATCTTGAAGATATACCATACGCTCAGCCAGAGTATGAAAATCTGTCTCCATGGAGGCTTGATGCTCTGCATCCTGGCTGATGCGATAATTCTGACAATAAACGCATTTCATATTGCAATTACCAAAGAAGATAGCCCCGGTCCCGTTAGTGCCTGAAATAACTGGCTCCTCGCCATGATGGTCACAGGTTGCAGAGACTATGGGTAGATATCCAGAATGGCAAAACCCACGCTCATTTTTCAGGCGGTTAACACGACACTCCCTGGGGCAGATGTCACAGGATGCCAGTTGCCTCTCCAATGTCTCAGCTCTGCTCTCAAGCTCTCCGCTTCGATATAGCTCAAGGTATGAGGGCTCCATTCCATGTATTCCTATAATTCCGTACACAATCCCCTATCGAGCATTACTTCTCTACCAATATTACTATCATTTATCTTGTAGGTTTTCTAAATTCTGATAAAAGCTGATTACAAGTTGAGTTAGTTCGTTCTTCTCGTTTAATCTGAAGATGTTCGTTTGCTTCCTCGGAGGCTCTTTCTCTACCAGCCCAATTTTTACTAAGTCTCCAATTACACGGGAAACAGTAGAATGAGATAGACCCGTTTCCTCAGCAAGCTCTGACAGATATGTAATTTTACCTCCATTCTTTAACTATGCCAAACTTCATTATTATTCAGGGAAGTTGACAGAATAAGGAAAGACTCATATGATATCCGATCATAGCTATTTTGCGATAGGTTTGCTTATCAATAGAGCAGGCCGAGGAGATATAATGACAGTTAGCATTGTTACTGATAGTGGTTCAGATATTCCTCCAGAGGTAGCACAAAAGCTAGGGATTAGCATTGTACCTTTGACAGTCTCCTTTGGGAAAGAAATTTACAGAGAGGGCGTTGACATCAGTGCTAAGGAATTCTACTCCAAGCTAGTTCAAAGTAAGGAGTTACCCAAAACCTCTCAGCCTTCGGTTGCAAGTTTTATTGATGTCTATGAGACACTCGCACAGCAGGGTAATGACATTATTTCTATTCACTTTTCCAAGAAGCTAAGTGGCACCTATAATGCGGCACTGCTGGCTAAAGAAGCTGTGAGGGAAAATTGTCATATTGAGGTTGTAGATTCTGAATCTGCATCAATGGGCTTAGGTCTCACAGTTATTGCTGCTGCCAAAGCAATTTATGGTGGAGCTAGTTTCCAAGAGACTATAGATATAGTACATCGAAATATCTCCCGCGTGCATCTAGTCGCCCTTCTCCAAACGTTGGAATATTTGGAAAAAGGGGGGCGGCTCGGCAAGGGTAAAGCACTTCTGGGTTCATTGCTACATGTGAAGCCTTTAATCGCAGTCCGGGAAGGCGAAGTTCAGCCATTTGGGATAGCACGCACTACAAAGGGCGCATTGCAGCGCCTATACGACTTCGTAAATGCTCTTCTGCATATCAGGGGGCTATCCATTATGTATACCACCGTATCCCAAGAAGTGGAAATTCTGGCAAAGTGGTTAGCTCCATTATTTCCTCGAGACCGCATCATCATAACGCAGGTTGGTACTACATTGGGCACGCATACCGGGCCAGGTACTGTAGCTGTCGCCGCCTTAGTTGAGTGAGGCAACCCCGATTGTATAGCTAGACGAGAGCCATGACCAGGGTTCCAGGCCCTACATATGTGGATGTGACACAACCAAGTTTGGTGATAAGGATATGTTCCCTGGGAATTATGGCCTCCACTCGCTCAGCAAGCATTTCAGCTTCATCAGCCGCCGCGGAATAGGCAATAGCTACCTCTTTTATATTTGGAGAGTTTTTTGCCCATCGCTTCAAGCGATTTAAGGCCATCGACCTACCAATGACATATGTTGGAGAACGTATCTTCCCGCCATCATAGACTTCACCCAGCAGCTTAATTCCTAACGCCATGCTTACTTTCCCTAACAGAACAAGCCCTTTTGTTAGCCGAAAGCGCCTTCCCCTGAGAATATAAACAAAATTATCAATTTTCCCGAACATGCCAATTCGGGGGATGGTTTGATGGATTATGTCAAGGAGCTGATTTAAATCCTTGCCTTCCTGGGCTGCCCTGGCAGCAGCCATAACTACAAGCCCTAAGCCTGCGGAAACTGAATTGGAATCTATTACTTCCACACGGCAGTTGTTCCTGATGTAACTTGTGGCTAACCTTGCCACATCACAGGTGCCGCTATAGCCAGTAGAGAGATGGATAGAGATGACCTGGTCAGTTTCAGCAGCTAGGTTATTATAGGCTGTGACGAAATCACCTGGCGATGGCACTGAGGTTTTAGGAAGCTCGCGATTATGAACTAATTCATGGCATACTCCATCAGCAGTAATATCTATGCCGTCGCGGTAAGTCTTGTCACCAATCCGGATATACAGCGGCACTACAGTAATGGAGAGCCTGCGAACTATTTCAGGAGGAATATCACAGGCGCTATCGGTTACTATTTTGACCACCATTGCTAAGCATCCCAGCTAAAAACTGAAAAAACTGTCAGCCTTCCCATTATAACATTGAAGTAAAGCTGCAGCATCACCTGTAAGCCAAAATTTGGTAAGATAGTGATGATAATTATCTCAATGGCTCAAAATGCACTTCAATTCAGCTAACTTCAATTGGGTGTCCTCTGTGTGAACCAATATGGAAAGGAAAGCTATTACTAAAAGGAACTTATATAACCTCTTGGCTGAGCTTGAAAAGAGTCCTGGAGAATATATAACCATATATGTAAAACCTTCTTCCCTACCATATTACATAAATGAATTATCACTGCCATCTAGATACAGTGTGTGCATTGCTGAAATCAAACAGTTAGCTAACATTAAAACCGTTATCCAAGGGACTGAGAAGTATAACACAGGGGCAGCTATATTTTGGCAGGAAAGTGGAAATAAGCACATAGTATTACCACCATTTCCTATTAGCGACAATAGAGCTTACTTCGGCGAACTCGATAATTCAATCCTGCGTGGCACACTGGAGAGGAAATACACTATAGGAGTTGTACTTGTCACCTGGGGGTCCTACGCTGTAGGGATTTTTCATGGGGATAACCTGATAGAATCAAAAGTAGGGGCAGGATATATCCACAAGGAGCACAAAAAGGGGGGCAGTAGCCAGAAAAGATTTGCCCGAAGAACTGAAGAGCAAAAAAAGGCTTTCCTGAGAAAAGTTAGCAATAGAATTGAGGAGAGATTAAGAAACCAAACTGTAGACTATATCTTCCTCGGTGGGAACAGGTTAATCAGCAAGCCATTGTTAACAGAGTGCAAATACCTTGAATTACAGGCCCACAAGATTTCCGGAAGAGTCCTAAACATAAGGTATGCTAATAAGCACACTTTAGATGGTAGCTTACAGGAAATAACAAAGTCGCTGATCTTTACTTACTAGGGCCTACCAAAAACCGCAAGTAGCTGCACATTATTACAATTTGATACTCGACTAGTTAGGAAACTCTATAATTCCTTATTAGCCTCTATATTTCGGACATCTAGAGGAAGCTGGAATATTAAATCCGCCCTCCTCTAGATGCCCCAGCAACCAGCCACAAAGAGCTAGGCTTTCCCTATTCTAAATACCTTCGTCCCGCACGAAGGACAAACACCCTGTACTGCTGGTCTGCCGTTCTTAAGGGTAATTTGCCTCGGGTTACTTATTTCCACCTTCCTCCGACACTTCATACAATAAGCTGTTGCCATAATACCCTCCTTCACAATTTTGTATTTGTTATATTTTTACTACACTTTTGTAGCTTTGTCAATAGCTTAAGCTAGGGAAAAGCCTCTTTTTACCCAGCCAGGGCTAATTTTCCCCCCTAGCCCTTCTAGCCAACATCAATCTAACTATCACTAGACAGAATAAACCTGAGAACAGAAGAGCTTTTCTGCCCCCGGGCATAGGGTCCCAAAAGCCCTGCCTGGTGGAATCAATTATCTCTCTTAACCCGATATCAGGAACCTGAAACAGCCTTTTACCCGTTTCAGGATCCAGTTGATAAAACTTGACTTCAGGGTTCTCAATGTGAGTTTCAACCTTGCCTTCATATTCCACCCATACATGAATGGGGGATATGTTAAGATGATAGGGGATATTCACCGCTTCAAAAACAGAGGCCAGCACTATTGCACGAGCTTTGCAGTCCCCCTTTTTATTCTGCAGCACCTCTGCAGCAGTAGGAAAATACCATGGCATGCCGTAAACTTCCCAATCATAGCAATAAGGTATTCTCTCCAGAACTGCTTTTTCTGTAGCTATGGGGTTTGAGGGAAGGGCATATAATATGGGCTCAACAACAACAGGGTCAATATCCGGGCTAAAAATTCTTTGAACACTAATAACCAGTTTTGAAGGATTGGGATATAGTACAAAAATAATCCAAAGTATAATTAATAGGGGAAAGTATTGCTGGAATATTTTTCCAACTAAGGCTCTCCATCCTAGATTATTGCTACCTATCACTACTTTTCTTATTAACCCCACCTTCCACCCTGTAATTAGCTTCCTGGGTCCAAATCGCCAGGTCATCTAATAGCATACCACTTCCTGCTATTTTTGCCCTTATCTCCCTACTGAATTACTCAACAGGATGTGTTGAAAGTTTGGGGGAAATGAACTGAAAGTATAATAATGGGCTCACCCCAACAAAACTCCAATAAGGAGGTGTGAGCCCATGCAGGTAAAATACCTGGCTACTCTG
>CAZILT010000010.1:0-3226 GCA_964540185.1 uncultured Dehalococcoidales bacterium | reverse complement strand
CCCCCTGAAACTTTGGTGCCAGCGGCTATCTCATTGTTCGTAAGAAATATCCTCCTTCTCAGGTTGTCGACGTTACGGTATCCATAAGCCATACGCTTGATGACCTTTATCCTGTTGTTCTTACCCTCCACAAATCCATTGGTTACACGATGGTCAAAGTAATTGAGAATCTCACCCCGCCAATTCCTGAACATAGGAAGCCCAATTCCAAATTCCTTAAGCCCGGCCTTGCGAACAGATCTCTCCCAGTGGCAAAGGGAAACTTGTGCCTCAGCGCGACTTGAGCTTCTATACCATTCCCTCAGAAATTCCTTTAGATTCCATGCTACATCCAGCTCAGGATAAAGGCTGAATAAGCGACTTAGCTGTAATTGTTCTTCAGGGCCTAAACTTTCAGCTTTACGTAGTAGAAGATATCGATTGCGGAAGAGAAGCCATCTTCCTCCTTTGTCTTCTTTGCTTTGCCGCCTGGTGCGCACCTTATCCAGAGCCTGGTTAATATGGGTTATCACATGGAACTTGTCCACCACAATATGGGCTTTGGGCAAACACATCTGGACAGCTTGCCTGAATGGCTCATGCATATCCATAACTACCACCTCAACTATCTCAGGATCAGGAAGAGCGGTAAAATATTTCTCCAGGTTACTCTTGCCACAGCCCTCAACAATGCCTAACACCTTCCTTTCCTCTAAATCGCTTATGGTGGTATCGAACATCCTCTTCTTTACTGAGAACTCATCAAGTCCTATTACTCTGCTGGCTTTAGCCTTGTTTTCATCAAGTCCCAACTGAAAGCCAGTTGTTTCAGTGAAAGACCTTCTAACCAGGCTCTCACTTACCCCCTCTTCCTTAGCTACCCAGCTTACTGCTTGATGCCTTGCCCTCTCACCGAGGTATTTCCTCAGACGTTCACTAGAGCGCCTTCTGGGACCAAAGACCTCGTCTGGCTCAGTAAACACTCTGCTGCAAGAAAGGCAACGAAAACGCCTTTTCTCTAAACTAAGAACCACAATTTTGTCCCTCAGCTTCCTGTCTTTCTTGTGTTGAAATGTGCTCTCATGCTTTCGCACCATCATGCTACCACACCTGGGACAGGCTACTTTATCTCGCCGGTATCTCACTGTGACCTCGAAATGGTCATCCACTTCTATTTGCCCCAGGATCATTAGCTCGGGCAATCCCAGGGCTACTTCGATACAATCATCTTGCACCTGCTTTACCTCCTTGTATTTAATTTTGCTTAATCACCAAGGCTACAGGAGGTAGTGGGTGCCTCTCAACAAATACTCACCCCCTTTCCGGCATCCCTTTTAAATTCTTCACGCTGAAAAGTGTAGACCCACCCAATTCGATACATTGACAAACCATACTTAAAATGATAAATTAGCAGTCAGGTAGGGAGAGTGCTAAATGTTAACGGAAAGAAGAGAGGCAATTCTGAGGGTAATAGTTGCTGAGTACATCGCTAGAGCAGTGCCAGTAGCCTCAAAAGCCATTGCTTATAATTATGACCTGAGAGTAAGCTCAGCTACTATACGGAACGATGTGGCATATCTGGAGGAAGAGGGATATATCATGCACCCTCATCCCTCGGCTGGCGCTATACCCACAGACAAAGCGTACCGCTATTATGTAGAAATGATAAGCAGGGATGTTGGACTCCCCCTAGCTGAGCAATATTGGATTTATGAGCTATTCCAGGGAGCGAAAGAGGAGTTGGAGCAGTACTTAAAATTAGCCGCAGCACTTCTGGCACATTTTGTTCGCAATGTGGCGGTGGTGACTCAAGTTAAGTCCCCCCGATGTCGCTTTAAGCACCTGGATCTAGTAGCCTTGCAAGATTTTGTAGTGTTATTAGTTTTGGTTCTACATGAAGCAAGAGTTAGACAAAAAACTCTCTTTTTCAATAAAAGGCTTAGCCAGGATGACTTAGCAATGATGGCTAACAAACTCAACTCTGCTTATGCCGGGATGGCTGGTAGCGAAATCCCGGTGGAGGGGGAGGAGCTCTCATCTGAGGAAAGGCGAGTAACCGAGTGCATAGTAGATATGATAACTGCTGAGGATAGGCTGGGATATGGTAAGCCTTATCTTGAAGGATTATATCTAATGCTAAGTCAACCAGAATTCGCCAATAACCCTAAGGCACTTAACCTGCTAGAGCTATTGGAAGGTGGAGATTGGGTGGAGGCTATGTTTCAGCCAAAGTTTTCCACGGGTGAGTTAAAAGTGGTCATTGGTGGAGAAAACCCAGATGAGGCATTACGAGATTTAAGCTTGATACTTAGTGAGTATGGGGTCCCTGATAAGGCGAGTGGCATTGTGGGGGTGATTGGCCCCAAGCGTATGGATTATGCCAGGGCCATCTCTTCGATTAACTGCCTTTCGTCATTGCTGAGCAAGTCAGTAGTCAGGTATATCTAAAGGAGGTTTGATATTGTCTGAGGAGGCCAATCTGTCTGATGATAAAGTGGTGGAGATGGAGGTTGAGCAGGCGGAGGATATAGAGACACTAAAACGAGCACTAGCTGAGCAGAAGGAGGAAGTGGAGAGATACTTAGCTAATTGGCAAAGAACTCAAGCTGACTTCGATAACTACAAGAAGCGTGCTGGACAGGAGAATAAGGAGGTGATTGAATTTGCCAATAGCGCACTTATTTTGAATTTGCTGGCTATTGTAGATGATTTAGAAAGAGCTTTTGATTCGTTGCCATCAGAAATCGAGAGTTGTAGTTGGATTGAAGGTATCAAGCTCATCTATAATAAGCTTAAGGCAACTCTGGAAGCGCAGGGGCTAACCGAAATTAAAGCTAAGGGAGAGCGATTTGATCCCCATTTGCATGAAGCAGTAATGCACCAAGAAGGAGAAGAAGGGATTGTTATTGAAGAAATGCAGAAAGGCTATAAGTTTAAAGATAGGATACTCCGCCCCAGTATGGTGATAGTGGGCAAGGGCCAAGAAGAGAAGAAAACGGAGCAGAAAATTTAACAGGAGGAATAAATATGGCTAAAGCGATAGGTATTGATCTAGGCACTACACTTAGTGCGGTGGCAGTGATGGAGGGAGGCGACCCCAAAATTATACCCAGTGCTGAAGGAGGGAACCTGGTACCTTCAGTAGTAGCTATAAGCAAGACCGGGGAGCGCCTGGTTGGGGAACTAGCCAAGCGTCAGGCAGTGGTCAACCCTGAAAACACTGTTTTCAGCATAAAGCGTCTCATCG
>CAZILT010000009.1:0-5206 GCA_964540185.1 uncultured Dehalococcoidales bacterium | reverse complement strand
CAATTGAATCTTGAGCTTTTGGGTAAAGTACTATCTGACAAGTTGGCACATAAGAGTCTGCACTTACATTCTATGAGCGACTTACTTCCCAAGGAACCCGGGGGGTTAAAGAGATATTGGGAGAATGACTTGCAGCAGCAAGCTAACTCATTATCTCCTCTTGAGGAAGTATTGGGGGAACTGCAAGATATGTTTGATAAGCTTGTAGCCCCTCATATATCTCTGGCATATAATAAGCCAGTCTATTCTAATTGAATAATGAGCCTGAGTAAAGGGCTTCAGGCAACTCGCTTAGCAACCCTTCAGATTTGTTGAAAGAGATTGGAACGAGCACGAACTGCCACGACTCCCCCAGTTCGCTGCCGAGAATCAGTTCGATACACTGACAATTCGTACACTGGTAATTATAGATGCGCCGACCGATTCCCATTTCAATTTTATACCTAGCGACGAACGTTACCGGGCCTATGACTATGAAAATAACCAGCGCATCAGCCGTACAGACTTCATATGCGAAAAGGTGTTTATCTCCTCGGCTGTTTTTGTTGATGGAACGGTTGTGGCATGTGACCAGGACTACAACGCGCAACAGCCATATGGAAGACTTACTGATCACAAATCATTTGCCGAAATCTGGCGGAGCCGACAGGCAGTCGAAATCCGCAGAACCATACGAGATGAGCCTGAAAACTTCAGTTTCTGCCGGAATTGTCCTTTCAGAGACAGGGCGGTCGGCCTAACGAACGCTGAGTACTATGAGCTGCGCAGGTAGAAAGACGCTTGCTTCTAAATACGCATTATTACCCACTATCGATAAGGAGTAAACCGTAGGCATTGACAGTATCTATTGAATCCCCCAGGATACCCATAATCATAACCTCTTACACGATGGACAGGCTCAAGGACATTACCGAACTGCTTGATAGTATCCAGGGACAGACATATAAAAATATCGAGGTGATGCTGAGGTGACTCATGGACGGTAATAGTGGTTATAGGGAGAAAGGGCGATGCCAACGGAGACGGCAGCGTCAATGCTCTGGACATCACCTACCTGGAGATGATTATCGTTGGACTAGTTTAGGCAGCTAGGTAGCTCAGATGCTTATTGGGGCAGGGTAGTTTGAAACCCTGCTTCCAAGGGCATCTTGAGTACAGCGGCTAGTTCAACTCCATGGTATAATTAAATAACTAGCTTAATGAATATCAACAACCTGGCATGCTGAGCTTGACAACATTGGATGGACATGCTAATTTACGGCTTTTGCTGGAAATTCACCTCATAGGGTGTTACTTTTCTCGAGTGAACAATTTTCAATCTGCAGCTATGGCAGAGAAGGTTAACAGTAAGCTCTCGCGTATCTATCAGGCAACCAACTTACTGTTCGCTTGTACTTGGCATTTTGAGACCAAGCAAAATTGTTGCTGTATAAGGAGGGGAATATCGATTGAAAGGTAAAACTGCTATCGCCAAAATCCTGAAAAAGGAAGGGGTAGAGTTTGTCACTGGGTTTCCCTTGAACCCCACGATCGACCCGCTCGCCGAAGAGGGCATCAGATTTTTAAAGACTCGGACAGAGCGAGTAGCGGTAAACATAGTCGACGGTTTCACCAGGGCTTCCTTTGGTCAGCGGAATGGCGTTTGTATAACCCAATGGGGCCCAGGTGCGGAAAATGCTTTTGCTGGTGTCGCTCATGCTTTTGCTGACTCGGTACCCATCTTAGTAATGCCCGGCGGATATGCACGACGGATGTTAATTCGGCCTCAATTCAGTGCCCAGCAAAACTACCGAGAAATAACTAAGTGGGTGGATACGATTAACTTTGCCGACCGGGTGCCAGAAATGATGAGGCTTGCCTTTAGTTACCTCAGGAGCGGGCGACCAGGCCCGGTGATGCTTGAGGTTCCCAGTGATGTAGCTGAGGAAGAATTCGATGATGCCGTGTTCCAGTATGAACCGGTAAAAGCCCATAAAAGTGCAGGAGATCCTGCCGATGTGAGGGAAGTGGCTAAGTCGCTGATAAAAGCCCATAATCCAGTTATCCGTGCTGGCCAAGGTATTCTCTATGCACAAGCATGGAACGAACTCCGCAGACTCGCCGAATTACTGCAAATTCCGGTATACACTACCCTATCTGGTAAGAGCTGTTTCCCTGAGGGCCATCCACTGTCACTCGGAACCGGGGCGCGCTGCCATCCTAGGACGGTGACGCACTTCCAAAATAAAGCCGACCTCATTTTTGCTATTGGCTCCAGTTGCACAAAGGAAGCTTACAATGTGCCTATCCCTGAGGGCAAAGCTCTCGCACAGTCAACCATAGATGAGCGTGATATAAACAAGAGTTACCCCGCAGACCAGATAATCATTGGGAATGCGAAGCTGGTGCTGGGCCAGCTTGTTGATGAGATTAAGCAACAAATTGCTGACAAAGGCAGAGAAGAAAATTCCAGCCTTCTCAGAGAGATTAAAGCAGTCAAAGAGGAGTGGTGGAAACAGTGGATGCCGAAGCTTACCTCAGATGAGATCCCCATCAATCCTTATCGTGTAACTTGGGACATTATGCAGGCGTTGGGTGAGCAAGAAACAATCATAACCCATGATTCTGGCAGTACCCGTGACCATTTGTCGCCTTTCTATAAGTCCAATACACCCGGGGGGTATATCGGCTGGGGAAAATCGACAACCTTGGGTCAGGGACTGGGATTGATAATGGGTGCCAAGTTAGCCAGACCGGAGAAGACCTGCATAAATTACATGGGTGATGGCGCCTTCGGTATGGTCGGCATGGACTTTGAGACAGCAGTGAGGGAGAAAATCCCTATCATCACCATCCTGTTAAACAACGGTGTAATGGCGAATTACGAGAACCATTACCCGCTCGCCAGTGAGCGCTACGGTCTTAACCTCGTTTCCGGGGACTACAGCAAAATTGCCGAGGGATGTGGGGGGCACAGCGAAAGGGTGGAGAGGCCAGAAGATATTATTCCAGCCATTCAGAGGGCGAAGGAGGTAACCGACCTCGGGCAGGCAGCACTTGTAGAGATTATCGCCAGGGAGGACACTGCGCTATCTAAAGATTAGATGTCTATGCATGCCTTGGAGAAGATTCTAGCCAGCCATACGAGCACAAGAGAACGCATGATTGTTGTCAGAGAGACATTAAAGATAGTTGTGCAACGTATTGAGATAAGCCATATTAACAGCCCACTGAGCTGGCTCACCTCACAGCAGTGCAAAACCTTTGTGACTTGGGCGCACAGGTAGGCATATAGGCTATGGATATTGGCATCACCTATACCCGGGACGATATTGCGGCCATATATAAAACTGCCTGGGTGGAGAGAACCGTGCCTGGTACTAATTGCGGGCACTATATGAGCGCCCATCTATTGGATGCCATGAGGCGACTCATCCTCGGCTTCTTAACCATGGATGTGCCGTATAAGGATGTTAGGTTATGTGCCATACCGATGCACACAACCTGTTGCATTGATTTGTGAAAATGTCAATCTTGTTAAGTATACTGTATAGCTTGTGTACAGCAATAGGCATAGTGTGGATCTTCAGAGACTCAGTTGTTCTGGAGCGGCTACTTGCCGGAGTACACTGCACTAAGGAGGTGAACATTGGTAAATGTATATTACGACAATGATGCAGATTTATCATTCCTCAGTGGGGAAAGGATCGCAATCATAGGGTATGGAAATCAAGGTAGGGCTCAAGCACAGAATATGCGTGACTCTGGATTAAATGTAATCATCGGCAGCAGGAGAAACCCAGACTGGGATCGCGCGATACAGGATGGCTTTGAAGTCTATCCAATAAACGAAGCGGCTGAGCGTGGTAGCATAATCTTCTTGCTCATTCCCGATGAAATACAGCCAACCGTCTATGAGCAGGAGGTTAAAGATAAGCTAAGTGAAGGGAAGGCATTAGTTTTTGCTCATGGATATAGTATTCGTTACGGTTTTATAGTTCCTCCAAAGCACGTAGATTTGCTGCTGCTAGCACCGAGGGTAACCGGGATAGATGTCAGGGACCGCTTCATAAGTGGTCACGGGGTACCTGCATTTGTTTATGTTGGACAAGATGCCTCGAGTAAGGGCAAGGAAAAGTTGTTAGCGCTAGCTAAAGCTATAGGTGCCACATATGTCGGGGCTATGGAAATTAGTTTCGCCGAAGAAACCGAACTTGATCTGTTTAATGAGCATTGGATTGCACCAATGATAAAGCGTACTATTCTACTTGCTTATGAAGTACTGGTAGAAGAATTCGGTTACAATGCCGAAGCGGTACTTATGGAGCTCTATATTTCAGGGGAACGTGCCGATTTCCTTCGTGAGTTTGGCAAGACCGGTTTTTATGAGGAGATTAAATATCACTCTCCTACCAGTCAATATGGTACGTTATCTCGAGCATCCCGTGTTTTGCCTGAGGAACACAAGAAAACTGTTAGGCAAATCATTAAAGATATTAAAACAGCGGCTTTTGCTCGTGAATGGCAGTTAGAGCAGCAAAAAGGTTTCCCCATATTTAACCAGCTTAAGGAGCTAGCTTTCAAGCACCCCATAAATGAGGCTGAACGCCACGTCAGAGAACTGGTGCAAATTGCAGTACCTGAACACAAGGAATAAGTACTTAACCTCGAAATTTAGCCCTCTAAGCTTTGCCCGGTGCCCACCTCTTATTGACAAGACAGGTGATATTTCGGTAGGACGGAATGTTTGTTTCTTACCTCGTCTTGCTCAGCTAGCCCAAGTACCAGCTGGCTTTTTCCAAGGAAAAGGCTTCTTCCAGTTCTCCTTTCAAACGCCTGGAGATTCCTCTGTCGCCTTGCCCGGTCTTTGCGGATGACGAAACCGAAATCGAATTTTTCTATTCAGATGTCCCGAAGAGTCATTTTGCGTTCAAAATAGAACTGCTGTGTAGGGTAGGATGGATTTAGTGGACACCAAAGTCAGGTAGAATAGAAAGACGGAGGTGTCAGATTAAAAGGTATTCCACAAGGAAGGCACACCCGGGAATTCCGCCAGGAAGCGGTGAAACTATTAACTGAGGAAAAGCTGTCGTTACCGGAGGCAGCTCGTCGGCTGTCCCTGGCTCCATCAACACTCGCCTATTGGGTCAAAGCCTATAAGGAAGGCAAGTTGGGGGACATTGGCAGAGCCCAGAAGCCGTTGACTGAAGTCGAGATGGAGCTGGCC
>CAZILT010000008.1:0-4068 GCA_964540185.1 uncultured Dehalococcoidales bacterium | reverse complement strand
CTTCTTCATGATTTTCACCTCCTGGGTGAAAATTTACCACAATCTAGATAGCTTTGCTCCTTAAGGGGATACTCACGGATTATGGGTATTCATTGATATATTGACATTTACCCTGGCTTTGATTATCAGGACTTTAATGCCAGCATCGGTATTTTTTACCCTTAAAACCTTAGCCATCATTGGCCTGGCAGCGCTAGCTTTTGTTATCTGCACTGCTGGGGGAATTTGGGCAGTGCAAATAGCAAATTTATTCTTGAAGGATAAAATAAACCCCCTTATTGGTGCCGCCGGTGTTTCAGCTATTCCTATGGCTGCTAGAGTGGCTCAGATAGAGGGGCAGAAGGCAAATCCCAGGAACTTCTTGCTGATGCATGCTATGGGCCCTAATATGGCAGGTGCTATTGGTTGCTCGGTAGCGGCTGGCATATTTATGTCCATGATTCCTGCTGGGATTTAGTTAACTAGGCTTGTTCCCGTCCTATGTGGCTTGACAGTCATTTCTTATAGAGGCTATATTTTAACCATTGAGGGCCATTAGCTCAGTTGGTTAGAGCACGGTCCTGATAAGACCGGGGTCTGTGGTTCGAGTCCACAATGGCCCACTTTGTGGTGGTTTTATTGGCATTCATACCAGTCTGTTTTACCACGCAATTAATCTTCCCCTCAAACTAATGCGGCTTTACACATACATCATCCGCAATCTAGTATTGCTGTAGGTATTTTGGCAGGTAATCGATATGCTCCGCCTCTTTCCGCTTGAATCTGTGTGATGCGCTGCGCTGCCTGAGCCTAAACTGAGGTATGAACAAAGACTGGTAGTTCTCCTCCCCTTGACTGGAGCAGTTGTCAGGGCTGAGAGTCACTCTGTTTCAAGAAATCATCCACCTCCTCACGCTTGAACCTGCGGTCGCCTCTTGTTCCCGAACGGTAAGCACAGATTAACTCTCTGTTGGACCACTGCCTCACCGTGTTAGGATGAACATGGAGGAAACGAGCCACCTCGCTAGTGGTTAGCATTCCTGAATTTTTCACTATTGTCTTTATGTTTCCTCAATTATCTTTATGGAACTTTATTTATCCTACCGCAAGCTCCTTCCCCTGCCTATCACCTAAAAGTCCTATACACGGGCGCGAAATGGCTTCACCTAACCCAGGGGTACCACTGCAAACAGGGCCTCGGCTGCTGCGACTACTGCGTAACCATCTGCGATCCTGTACCAGGTGAGTACACCATTACGGAGACCCTAAAACCGGGCTGGACAAATACCGATCCAGTTGATGGCACTGGACAGAAGACTGTTGGGGTTACCTGTGACAATACCGTCGCCGTCTTGTTCGGCAACAAGGAGATGGACAGCTACCACAAGAGTTTCACTGGCTGTACTGAAAGTGTCTCACAGCAAGACTTTGCGGAGATAATGGCCCGGATCGAGGAAATCCTGTCAGATACAAATTCAACCGCAGAGGATGTTAAATCGGCAATGGATATATATGACGGACATAACTGACAGTGTAAACAGTGTGCACTAATAATGGCTTAGACCTACTAATAGGTAAGCTGGCCCCCTTTGCTTTTTAATTCAAGGAGGTGATGACAGCCCGAAGCCAGTGGTTGGCATTATCACTTAGACACGAAGCACTCAGGCAAAGAAGGTAAGCTATAAATCTTCTTCAGTGATAACTTCAATTCCATTTCTTTTTAATAATGCAGTGGTAACACCATCGCCACTAATTGCTTTCCTAGAAAACGTGCCATCATATATTTGCCCACATCCACATGATGGGCTCCTAGATTTCCCTATAAACTGGCTGACTTTGAAAAGCCTGGCAATTCTCAGAGTTTCTTCTGCTCCGGTAACAAATTCCCGGGTAACATCCTCTCCGTTTATATTCTTCACCTTGCACTTTCCATCAAGAAGCTCCTCACCACTACCTCCTTGAACTTCTTGGGGCAGTCTGGGGGTCTTCAGTCCTCCTAGCTGTTCTGGACAAACAGGAATTACAGTCTCATTCTTTAGAAGCTTGATGACCCTCTCATCCTTGCATTTATCAGTGCCATCCCAGGTGCATTTAATTCCCAATAGGCAAGCGCTTATAAGTTTCATAGGGATATTCTACTTCCCTCCTCTTGTTCCTGAATAAATAAAGGAATATTGTTTCATCTTGATCCATTTCCCCTCATCAGTCCCAATTAAATTGCCACACTGACATTTAACTTCATTTCCCTCTCTAATACTATAATCCTCTATTATTCGCTCCTTCCAGCAGTGTAATAGCCGCCCCTTTCCAAATTTCAAGTATTTAAAGATTTTGCCTTTACACCTGGCGCATTTTATTACTATCATTTCAACTTATGTGTCCTCGTCTTCGATTAATCTATGTTTCATTCTGGATTTATTAAGACCCTTCAGGAAATAGGCAGCCGGCTCGCTGGGTTGTGGTTTCTCAACTGCTGTAATAAGCCCTTCCATGACACCGACGGGATAATAGTATAGTAGATATTTGGATAATCTTGGTGCCGAGGGAGGGACTCGAACCCACACTCCCTTACGGGAAACGGATTTTAAGTCCGCCGCGTCTACCATTCCGCCACCTCGGCATCTTCGATGGGCTGCTATGGAGTTATGTTATGTTTGACGTCGAGTTTTGACGTCGTCGCCACGGGTATCACCTCGTCCAGCAGAGCTATCATATCTCCCTGCATCCCACTTATTATATGCGAATATGTGTCCATCGTAAAGGCTACCGAACCATGACCCAGCGCCTCGGAAATGACCTCACCAAGACTTGACAGAAATATTCTATGTTATACAATGTATCGGACGGCGATACATTGGTTTGCGAAATATCTTAGAGCCTATGCATAATAAGATAGCTATCACAACCAGCTCTGCCTGAGTATCTGCAGAAGAAGCAAAAAAGTATGGCGTCACAATGATTCCATTCCATATTATAATGGATGGTAAAGGTTACCTGGATTCAGAAATAGATACGGAAAGCCGTTATGCCAGACTAGATGAAAAACAAAACTTACCTACAACCCCTGCAAACAACTTTATGTTAGCGAGGGCTCATTGACCTTGGATTTTACGGCAGCGATTGATCACCTCTATAACTAATGATAAGGAGGCTATAAAATGAATAAAGTAGCTATTGTGACCGACTCATTATCCATAACACCTCAATAAATGGCACAAGAATATGATATCAAAGTAATACCAATGAACGTTGTGATAGATAGCAAAGGTTATGCGGAAACAGAAATAGATAGAGCTGAAATCTACGCCAGGATAAGGGGAAAAGACAATTCACTTATTACTTCATCAATTCCTCCCGGAATCTACCTGAAAACATGGCACGAACTGAGACGGAATCAGAATTGGATTTGCAGCGAATCTATAAGAGGAGGGCTAAGTTAATGATAAGAAGAGTAATTGTCTTATTGATATTAGCGGTTTTCATCATTGGCGGGCTTATTTCTTGTGCTGGCCCGGCTGCTGAAGCATCCTATAAGATAGGCGTTCTCGTATCCCAGACAGGAAAGTACAGCGCGTTAGGGTTAGAGTCCTTGGAAGGGATAGATGTGATAATTGATGAACTCAATAAGAATGATGGTATAAATGGCATTCCTCTGGAACTTGTAGTTTATGATGATAAAGGCAGCGCCACTGAGGCAGCGATAGCAGCCAAGAAACTAATACAGGTGGACAAAGTTCATGTCCTCATCGCCGGCACAGTAACATCTTTATCACATAGCCTAGTATCAGTGGCTAATGAAGGGAAGGTGCCACTGGTGATGCTCTCAGGCACAGCTCTTTTTGATGACCAGATTGGGGAATGGTGTTTCAGACCCATGACGACCGAGGATGACTATATCCTCTTACTGCTTGACTATTTGAGTAGCGACCTAGGAGTCACTAAGTTGGCGGCACTATTGGAAAACAGTAGCTATGGCGAAGGTGGCAAGGTATATCTTCCAAGGCGTGCCCCAGATTACAACATGACCATTGTGGAAACGCAATATTTTGACCCAGCGGCTACTGATTTAACTCCCCAGCTAACAAATAT
>CAZILT010000007.1:0-4328 GCA_964540185.1 uncultured Dehalococcoidales bacterium | reverse complement strand
CCAAAATAAACGCATCAGCCAGACATTACCGGTGTGAGGTCACCAGAGGACATTTCTAATGAGTTAAAGTAGAGGACATTTCTAAAGAGTCTTGACAATCCAATGACCCGATATGGACTTCAAGTTGCTAAATATGATACTATCACCTTTCTGTGATGAACCATATTGAAGTAATCTCCTTTGACGCCGAAGGAACACTAGTAACACCTGATTTTAGCCAGACCGTATGGCATGAGGCTATTCCAGCCCTCTACGCTCAAAAGGAGGGGATTGATCTTGCTCAAGCTAAGAAGATGGTAGCCATAGAGTACGATAAAATTGGCGATCAGCGACGCGAATGGTATGATATAAACTACTGGTTTAGCTATCTGGACTTGGGCACTCCTGACACAGCGCTACAAAGCTGTCAGAACAAAGTACATTATTATCCTGAGGTAGCCGAAGTCCTTTCTTCTTTGAGCAGTCAATATAAGCTAATCGTTGCCTCTGGGACGCCGTTGGAACTGTTGCATTATCTATTACAAGACATACAGCCTTATTTTGCCCACATTTTCTCTTCCACCTCCCACTACAAGCAACTGAAGACCCCCGATTTTTACCTTGGGATGTGCAGAGCAATGGATTTTAAGCCAAGTCAGGTTGTCCACATAGGCGATAACTGGCAATTCGATTTTCTTAATCCCAAGCAGGTAGGCATAAACGCTTTCTATGTTGATAGGGCAGGAAACAATCATAAAGAGTCAATTGCCAATTTGACACAACTAAAGTCACGGTTACTGCAACTTAGTTATGGAAGTCAATTGGGCACAGATATTATTTAACTCAGCGATTACAAGTAGCCTGTACCTTATAGGCGCTGTGGGCATTACCTTAACCTACGGTTTGTCCAATTTTCCTAACTTTGCTCATGCTGAACTTATTACTTTAGGAGCTTTTATTGGCTACCTTGTGGCAGAGCAATTTGGATTGGGCCTGCCACCAGCAGTTGTCGCCGCTTTCTTAATCACCGGGGCAGTAGGCTTCTTATGCTACCGCGGCATCTTCCAGCCACTAGCTAAAAGGGGAGCTACTATAATCCACCTCATGGTGGCTTCCATTGCCCTAGGCTTCATCCTCAGGCACTCCATCGGAGCTGCTTGGAGCTGGCAACCATTGTACTTCACTTCTTCTTGGTCTGCCTTTTATATAGGTCCATTCAGGGTTACTGGCCTCTGGCTGTGGCTCATCTTCGCTGCTATAGCGTTATCGGTCATTATGCATCTTGTTCTGGTAAAAACTAAGATAGGCAAAGCCATCAGGGCAACCTCCAGCAATCCGGAGCTGGCTCTAGCCTCGGGAATCAATATCGACCGGGTGATTTGGATAACCTGGTTTATTGGTGCTGGGCTTGCCGCTATCGCTGGCATCTTTCGTGCTGCCGATACTCAGATTTGGCCTATGACTGGCTGGGACATCATATTGCCTATTTTTGCCGTTGTCATACTTGGCGGTATCGGCAACTTTTATGGTGCCATAGCGGCAGCGTTTATTATCGGCTTAGCCGAAAATATCGGGGTGGTAGGATTGGTAGCCCTGGGACTTTCCACCACCTATCGAATAGGGATAGCTTTTTTGATTCTGATAATAACTTTGATTGTAAAGCCGCAGGGATTAGCCATGCTATTCAGGAGAGCTTAATTGGATCCTTTACTCTATATCCTCGATCTTATTGTATACATTGGCATTTTTGGCATAGTGGCACTGAGCCTGAACTTAGAATTTGGCTTTGCCGGACTGGCTAATTTTGGCAAAGTAGCCTTCTTCCTCGTCGGTGCTTACAGCTATGCTCTCCTCTCCCAAATTGGCCTTCCCTTTTACCTTTGCCTTATCGCTGGTGCCTTAATCTCATCCGTTTTCGGTTTGCTTATTTCTCTGCCTGCCTTAAGGATAAGAGCAGACTATCTGGCTATAGTGGTTTTGACCTTTGGTGAGATACTCAGATTAATTGTTAAATCTGAGAGTTGGCTCGCTGGAGGTGACTGGGGGATAGCAGTCTCTCCAGCTATTTCTCTGATGGGCGCTTCTCATCGCGTTAATGCCCTGGTGAATATAGGCCTGGTCTATCTCTGTCTGGTTATCTGTTTTGTTGTGATTCAACTGTTAGCTAACTCCCCCTACGGTAGAGTGATACGAGCCATAAGGGAAGATGAGGTAGCTGCTGAGGCGTTGGGTAAAGATAAAGCTAAATACAAAGCCCAGATATTCATGTTAGGTTCGGCTATGGCTGGGATAGCCGGTGGGCTGTACGCTCAGTACCTTCAGTGTATCCTGCCTGGTATGTTCATGCCCATGATTAGCTTCACTGTGTGGATAATGGTTCTCGTGGGTGGACCAGCCAATAACTGGGGAGCATTGCTAGGTGCCGGGTTGGTGGAGCTGTTCGATAGAGGGGCAAATATAGCTAAAGATTACTTAGCTTTGCCTGTTGACCCCAGCAACTTGCAATATATTCTATTTGGTGTTTTAATTATCCTGGTTTTGTTTTATAGACCAGGGGGTCTGCTAAAAGAAAGCCAGATTAAGACAAAGGCATTGGAGTTAGCTCGATATGCGAGAAGCACGGATAAGAACTACAGAGGTTAGCAAACACTTCGGTGTTCGTGTCTTCATTTTTAGATAGCCCCTGACTTAAGGGGCTATCAGGGGCTATCTAAAAGCAATTATTACCGAAACAATCACCTACTCGACGTAATTCCTCTTTAGAGATACAATATCCTCGATTTCGATAGGCATGTATTTCGGGAGACAAATAAGCAGATGAAAACAAAGGTAATTTATTATGGAAGAAGCTCTACTACAAATAAGAGAAGTTAGCAAGCATTTTGGCGGCGTTTATGCCGTCAATGGTGTAACTCTAGACATTAAACAAGGAGGCATCTGGGGCTTAGTGGGGCCTAATGGCAGTGGCAAGACTACCTTGTTTAACACTATCCTGGGTCTTTATAGACCGGATGGGGGAAATATTTACTTCAACGGTAACCATATCAGCAAGTTAGCTCCTCACCAAATTTATGCTTTAGGATTGGTCAACGCCTTCCAGCTGCCGCGACTGTTTCTCCAGATGAGTGTACTAGATAATATGCTAGTGGCAACGCGAGGACATCAGGGCGATAATCTAGTAAATAGCCTTTTCTACAGAGAAAGGTGGCAGAAGCAGGAACAAGGGCTAATAGAGGAAGCTCTAGATATCCTTGAGCTCGTGGAGCTGGGCAAGTGTACTTTCTCCCCTGCTGGTGAACTCTCTGGAGGACAGAGAAAACTTCTGGAAGTAGCCAGAGGGCTTATGGCTAAGCCACAGCTCTTGCTCCTCGACGAACCAGCAGCAGGAGTAAACCCGGTGTTAGGCAAGAGCATATTCCAGAAATTGCAGGATTTCTCCTATAACGGCACAACCTTCTTCGTTGTGGAGCATAGGCTAGAGATATTGTTTGAGTTTGCCTCCTGGGTTTATGTTATGGATAAAGGCAGGACCGTGGCTGAAGGGCACCCTCAAGAAATAATTGACGAACCCGCCTTCTATCAGGCATATCTGGGGGAGGCATAAGTGGAACCCAGCTTCATGGCTAAAAACATCTACGCTGGCTACGGTGATGTCACTATTGTCCATGACATTTCCATAAAGGTAGCTGAAGGCGAGATTATAGCTATCGTAGGGCCTAACGGCAGTGGCAAATCAACTTTGCTTAAGAGCTTTCTCGGTTTTGCCAAATTATTTCAAGGTAATGTCTTCTACCAAGGTAAAGACATTACCGGCATAGCTCCTAATCAGGTAGTAAGTCTGGGCATAGGCTATGTCCCACAAGTAAACAATGTCTTCCCCAATCTCACCATAAGTGAGAATTTAGACATGGGAGCTTATCACAGGAAGGGCAGGGATTCCATTAAGGCCGGTGAGGGGGAAATTTTCGCCATGTTTCCTGAGCTTGAAGAGCGGAAGAATGCCCTTGGGGAAAATCTGAGCGGCGGTGAAAGGCAGATACTAGCTATAGCCAGAGCTATGATAGCACAACCCAGAGTCCTGTTGCTTGATGAGCCGCTAGCTTCTTTATCCCCCAAGCCAGCGAATGCCATCTTGTCCAAGATGGAAAAGATAAAGGAAGGCGGCACAGCCATAGTGATTGTGGAGCAAAATGTCAACAAGGCTTTAAGTATTTCCAGCCGGGGTTATGTCCTGGTCAACGGCGCTTGTATTATGGAAGGAGCCGCCGACTCTCTATTTGCTGAGGAAGCTTCTAAATATCGATTTCTAGGTTTATAAGCCAGGGGGTTTGTTGCTGTCAAGGGAAAAT
>CAZILT010000006.1:0-5502 GCA_964540185.1 uncultured Dehalococcoidales bacterium | reverse complement strand
TTATGGAAAAGATAGTTGACCTGGTTAGAGAAAAAAATCGGAGACAAGAAATTGCATGCTGCACTGGTCCACACCAATGTCCCTGACCTGGCTGAACAGTTGGAAAAGATGCTTCTATCGCAATTCCAATGTGAGGAATTCTATATTACCGAAGCTACAGGAGCGACAGCAGTAAAAAATGGGCGAGGCCTCATGCAACTTGGATTTTACGGCACCGACTGATTAGTCAACTCTCCACAGATTGTATTGATATATCACATATCTGTGGAGCAGCTAAATTTACGATGTCCTGCACACTTAGCTTGACCAATCTCGTCCTTGCTCCACCACCACACCAGACATAGTCATTGTTCAACACTTGTCCATCCAGATATACAGGCAGCCTTCTCTTATATCCCACAGGTGGTATGCCACCTGTAGGATAGCCAGTAACCCTTTCTGCAACCTCATTTGAAGCAATTCTCACCGATTTTGACTGTGAGCAGGCTTCAAGCTTGTGTCTGCTCACATTACAATCAGCCCTGACTATAGCTATTAACGGCTTTGAATCCTGGTTAACAAACACCAGAGTTTTTATAATCTTATCCAGGGGTATATCAGTAGCCTGAGACGCATCCCAAACATGGTGGGTAGACTTCTTCTCCAGAAATTCAAATTCAATTTTGTTCTGGCGTAGAAATGCCGTTAGATTCACTATCTGCCTTCACAAATTACTCTGCACTATTTCTAAAGGACAGGCTGCCTTTTGCACTGCAGCTATTAAATCATTTTACTCGCCAAGCTTATCCCCGGCCTTCAAACCCGCCAGCTTAGCAAATTCCGCACTGGCTATCTTGGAAGAACCTTCCATCTGCACCCGCTTAACAAGGATAGCACCATTTACAGCAGCCACCACAAATCCCTGTTTGGTAATGTTAATAACCTGACCAGGGGCCTCCCTCACATCACCAACAAGTAATTCCGAGTCAAAAAGTTTGAGTTGCTTACCTCGAAAATAAGTCATTGCTCCCGGCTGAGGATTAGTACCACGAATCAAATTATAGACTTTGGCTACTGGCTGGAGCCAGTTAATAACAGCATCTTTCTCAGTGCAGAGCCCCTCATAAGTAGCCTGCGATTCATCTTGAGGGATATGTGGAGCTATTCCCTTTTTGATTAGCTCGATGCTCTCTATTAATGCCTCTATCCCCAGCGGGAAAAGTTTGTCAAAGTAGAGTGAACCTACAGTATCATCAGGAGAAATTTCTACCTCCTTCTGTAACAGGATAGGACCGGTATCTATCCCCTTGTCAGGCCAGAAAATGGTAATGCCTGTCCTGGTCTCGCCACTGATGATAGCCCAGTTAATGGCACTGCCACCTCGATGCTTTGGGAGCAATGATGGGTGATATTGGATTGTCCCCAAATCAGGATAGTTTAAGATGCTCTCAGGTATTATGCTGGTTACAAAAGCCATAACATTCAGGTCTGGCTTAAGCTTGATATACTCGGTATAGACCTCCGGTGCTCGCATTTCCTCTGGCTGAAAAGTTGCTATGTCTAATCGGGCCGCCAATTTCTTAAGTGAGTTTGCCCTGCCAGGAATATCAGGAGGAGTATAAACCCCGACAACATCCTCACCCATTTCGGTCAATGCCTGGAGTGTTTTCTCTCCAAAGGCTGCCTGCCCTATTATAACAATGCGCATCGCTTGCGCCCTCCTACCTCTTGATTAGCCTCTAGACTCTTCAATCCTATCCTCATTATACACAATATGATACTAGCGATAACACAGCAAAATATATAACATCCCAAGCTGAATTAGCCCGGCATAGACCGGTAAATAGCCAGGCGCCTCCCACATATCCTCGTGGACAAAGATACAATCTCCATGAAAGTAAGATAAAATAGCGGAGACCAAATAATCTGGTGCGCCTTATATGGAGAGAGAAAAATTTGAAACTCTCGTAGTGAGAGCTATTGATAATCTGCCCGCTGAATTCCACAGCAAGCTAGAGAATGTCGATGTCATCGTGGAAAACTGGCCAACATCAGGGCAGCTTAAAAAGGTGAAGACCAGACATCCCAGCCAGTTGTTAGGCCTTTACCAAGGTGTGCCCCAAACTAAGCGTGGCAGAAGCTATGGGATGGTCCTACCTGACAAAATAAGTATCTTTCAAAAGCCTATAGAGGCTCAGTGCCACTGTGACAAAGAGATTGAGATGAGAATAGCCGAAGTGGTATGCCACGAAATAGCTCATCACTTTGGCACCGATGAGAAGACTCTACGCAGGATAGAGGCTGATAGATACAGAAAAAAACAAGCACAGACGAAACAATGACATTCCGCCCGACCGTTTAACATATGCTTGGGGCATAGTTCCGAATCAATGCCACAGACTGGACAAAATATGTAATTGGGCAACAAAGCAGGCCTTTGTGTAATAGGAGTCAAGACCTAATCAGGCACCCTGGTTTACCACACACCCCACGAATAATATTGCACCAGTCTCGATATCGCGAATGAGGAAGATAAAGGGGCGGTCAATAGTAACTTCAACAATTGCCCCCTGTGGCGCTGATGTCGGCATAATTACTGCTGTGGCTGCTGCCGCTTCTGTACCCTCTTCATCCACAGAAACAAACGCCTTGTGGACTACGTCTGATATGAACAGGTCACGGTTGCCTGTCATGCCTGAAAAGTCGGCATTTGAGAAAGCATCCGGCATACCCATTGCAGCCAGAGTCTCTCCTAAACTGAAGCTGGATTCGAATTCAAATCGTGGCATCGTCAGAGCAACCTGATTGGGTTCTAGTTTCTTAATAACAGCGTCTAGCCGCTGGGCATTGAGAGATTTTTCAAATGTCTCGAACTGGCCGGCCTGGGGCAGTAGGATTACCATTGAGAGCTCCCGACCATCGTAGGGCAATTCCACTGCCTGATAGCCATCGCCCTCGGCATAAGCTAGAAACTTTTCCTGCCTCATCATCTGCACAGTGACTTCCCCTCCGTCAAGCAGATGGAAAGGCCCATCATTAGTCGCATCCTCATCAAAGGGATATCGCCACGCCGCATTGAAGTAAATGGCATTGGTGAGGACAAGCCTGGTAAGTGGGTTAATAGAACCCGGCAGAAGCAGGTCTTTAATCCGACCCTCAGTCTCATCACTAACCCACTCATTAATGGTGATGCGCGACTTTTCCGGCTCCTCAGTGAAGTCCAAGACTCGCAGGCCGGCACCATAGTTCTCAGCCAGATTGTCAAGAAATGTGGTGAGGAACTCATAGTCTTTTTGCCCCCATATGGCATTGACGATGTTCAGCCGGAAGCCTTCCCCATCCTTGCCTTGGGCACCTTGGCCGCGCTGGCTGAGCTCGATATCCAGACTATTAAATGCTGGATGCAGGCGGTCTTGAGAAAGAATGAAATAAAGAGTATCCGCCATCTGCTGCTCAGTTTCACCCCGGGCACCAGCATATGTCATCGCCAGGGCCAGGGAGATACTGTAAGGAGAGTAGAAAAGATTGCCATCTGTCCCTCTGACTGCTTGATAGAGGTCAAAAGCGAAGGCGCTATTTCCGCTTACCAGAGTTGTTAGGTCGGCTTCATTTACCTCCGGCAAAGTTATCCGTGGCTTCTCTGATTGTATTACCTCACCGCTGACTGCTGGTTGGGCACAAGCCACTAGACTCGAGAGTACAGTAGCGACAAGCATACATAGAAACACCTTCTTCATCTAAAGGTACCTCCTACACTATTCGTGATACTTCATTATATATATAACGGGAAACATTGATTTTAGTTTAGAGTTTTGTTAATGACTATTCACTTTGAGTGTAGTGCCTCTGATTCCTTTAACTGCATCTATCGAGCTGCAGTTGTGTAACAACATACTATATTCTTTTAGTCAATGGCTCCAGAGACCTACATTTTTGTCTCACTATCACATCGGTGGACAGATCCCAGCCTCTTTTTTCCTGGCTCCCAAATTAGCGTTTAGATACGGGCTCACTCCTCAAGAGAAGGTCCCATCATACTTCATACGGGTTTGGCCAAGAGGGCAGGGGCACCATGTTGTGTACACGGGTTTGCTCAAATGAGCTCCCAAAATGGACAGCGGCGTCTCCCTGCCCACCTGATGCATTATATCTTCACCTCCTAGATTGCCACTTGTGCTACTTCTGGTTGTGGAACTTGATAAAAGGTTTGCTTTTTGACCAGTGCAAAGGCCAGACGCAATAGCTTATTGAGCGCTGCTCCTACAATCTCTCTTCCACCGAGGGGATTGGCATGCACTGGACGCTCTCGCAGCTTCTTTGCCCAGGCACGAAAATCGGGATTGAATCGTAACATAGGAATAACCGCAGTCCAGGCACAGTAGCGCAGCACCGGGCGCCCCTTCTTGCTCATCGGAGTATGAGCGCTCCGCTTCCCGCCTGATTCTGACTCGGTGGGATTGCTGCCGGCCATCTTTATCAACTGCTTAGCACTCCGGTAAGACCTGAAAGAGCCCAGCTCTGCCAGTAGTCCAGCTACCGAGACATAGTTGAGTCCAATTATCGAGAGTAGATATTTGCCTTCCTCTGTTTCATCCACCAGCCTTGCTAGAGCTTCATCTATGCTGTGGATCTGCTGTCTGATGAGACAGAGTTTTTCTACCAGGAATGAAATCTCGGATGAGACTGACCAAGCCCCTGCCTCAATGCCGATGGAGATTCTAGCGACATAGTGAAGAGCGCGCAGCTTTCTCCTCATAAGACGCCCTTGATGATTTGCTCTGATGGCATCCACAAAGTCTTCTTCTGTCATCTGAGCAATGATATTGGGTACAGGACAGATAGAGAGCACGCTCAGAGCTGTCAGCCCGCAGGAGTCTTTGAAGACCTGGGTAAACTCGGGGAAGATTCCGTCCAATAGTCCTTTGATCAGATTTGTGATCCTGGTCCTCTCTTTAACTAAGCGGCGATAGGCATTATAGGCAGCACGCAGTTCAGCATAAACCCCATGCTGCAAGTTGGTATCGGTGAACTCGCCAGTGTAGAGTAACTGTGCTGCCACCTCGCTGTCCCTATAGTCATTCTTCCTGCGATTGAGATCCTTTCCCTCCCGCCTCCGTTTGAGAGTAAACTGGTTGATGAAGTGGAAGGGAATACCTCTCTCATCCAGGAAGTAAGCCAGATTGCGCCAGTAGTGCCCGCCTGTCTCTATAGCAAAGATGACGCCTCTTGAGCTAGTTCTCACCATCTCTGCCCTAGCTCTTTCCAACGCCATCTCAAAACCTTTCCTGGAGTTATTGAACTTGAACTTGCTGTGGGTGGTGAAATCCTGGGTCACGGCCACTGCCGCGTGGCTCTTCTTGTGTGGGTCAACTCCTATCACCATATACTCCTTTGGGACTTGCTTGAGCTTCCTTGCTGTATTATTCTTCATTCGATGGCTCCTCCTGTATAGATTTGTGCTTCCATAGTCGCACCTGTCTATTGTAGCCTGGAGCCATCACTATTTCTTATTCCATATACTAA
>CAZILT010000005.1:0-6435 GCA_964540185.1 uncultured Dehalococcoidales bacterium | reverse complement strand
GAGTGGGGCATTCAGGGTGGTATAAGTACTGAACTTTCCTGTGCCTCAGTTAAAAACTGGTCAGGTATCCTCGAGAGGTGGTGAAAGACCATAACTTTGGCAATATGATTTTATTCAATTGCGCCCCACAGCACGGGCGCTTCTCTAAACTCAGCCATAGGTTAGGCGAACATCATAAACTTTCATGTTTGAATGACAACGAGGCAACATTGGCAAAATAAGAGAAAGGAGAAAGTGTCACTAATCACCTGAACGAGTACAGAACATTGAATAACGCTGAATAATATGATACCTTAATCTACCAGGTTGCCAAGCATATGGCGGCCGTCAATGAAATCCAGCCAAAAGTGAGAATTCATGCTAAAGTTGTCTCGAGTGGCTCCACATGAGTGGGAGTTCGTCTATCCAGCTATATATGGTGATTTAATGGACGAGTTTCACGCTGGGTGTGAGCTATATGAAGAAAGTGAGATGAATGAAGCTGAGAGAGTTTTTCGAGCGGTACTTGCTCAGATGCCTGACCACCTAGATGCACTTCATCATTTGGCCCTAGTTCTGTCAGAACGGAATCTAGTGGATGAAGCTCGCGACATCTGGGGGCAGTCTGTCCGCATTGGTCGCAAGACATTTCCTCAAGATTTCGAAATAGACGGAGACCTCCTTGAATGGGGATGGCTAGAGAACAGGCCATTTCTGCGATGCCTTCATGGATTAGCCCTGGCAAGATATGAGGAAGGGGAAACAGAGGAGGCTCTGAAGTTATTCCAGGAGTTACTCTCTTTGAACCCCAATGATAATCAGGGTGTTCGGGCTATGGCAGTAGAAGCATTGTTCAAGCTAGGGAGATTTGAAGATGCTCTTAAGATTGCTAGGAAGTACCCTAACGACATAATGCCTGAGACTCTCTATGGGCGAGCCTTGGCCCTTTTCAAGCTAGGGCGGCAGCAAGAAGCGACTGTAGCACTTCAGGAAGCTATTGAATATTTACCCCTGGTAGGGAAAGAGCTCTTAAAGACCAAACACCGCCTGCCCAGGACAGCGAGGCCCGACAGGGTTAGTGTGGGCGGTGCTGATGAAGCTTACTATTATTGGGAGCAATCGGGTCGATTCTGGGAGGAAGACGCTGAAGCCCTAGAATGGTTAAGGGAAGTAATGAGGCAGACCACTAAGGCCCATCGAGGTACAAAGCGGTAGTAGTTCTCTTAATAGCTATAGCAACAACTCTCTGTCTGACGGACCAAAGGTCACCTGAGCTATAACAAAGTCGCGAAGTGAACAAAAGCCTGTTTTGTGCAGCTGAGTTGTTAGGTAACAATTCTGACATTTGTTCAACAGTATATGGCACATTGTATCAGCTTAGTCACACTGAATTAGCATGAAACTCCAACCTGCGCTACTACCCCACACTAAAGATTTTACAGGCGGGAATAGCAGGTTGAAGGGCTAAACAAATTACCAGGCACAGTCTTCGGCACTATGACCTTTAGTGATGAGGGTATTGTACGAATAGCGACAGGGGTCTTCGTGAAAGGATCACCATCCAGGTGAACTGGCAGTGAGCACGCGGACTCAACGACTATTTCACTGCATTGGTAATATTCTATCTTCGGGTCTCGGAGAGGTCTATGCGAAAGGATATTCACAGCGTGCTGCACAAAGGTAAAGAATCCATCTCCCTTGAAAACACACATGTCTAATTTAGCATCGTTCACACAAGCCTTAGCCCCAATCGCCATTACACCTCCATAAAGTTGAATATTGCTGACAACAATCAATGGCGTGCTGGTCTTTACCACCTCTCCATCCAACTTGAGCCAGACGTCGGTGCTATGGTATCGATAGCCTGACTCAATTGCACTGAACACGTAAGCCCACGAACCTAATGCTCTTTTTTCTTTCGAAGGTATGCTTTCTATGATCGCTGCATCTAGCCCAATACCCGCCCACATCAAAAAATAACGCCCGGAGAGCTCGCCCACATCGACCATAACGGTGTATCCCTCTACAAGGACTTTCGCAGCGTCCAACAGCATCTTTCGATAATAATTGGCAGGTAACGGGTGCTCAATTCGTTCTTCCAGACCAGCAATAAACCTGAACACTCTCGTGCCCGGAAGCATCGGGTTTAATGCCGGGATACCCATCTGCAATGCCCATGAGTTGGTCGTTCCCACAGGAAGAACTCCCAGTGCCACTTCAGTGTTCAGTAATCCATTAGCTACCTCATTAACAGTGCCGTCACCACCAACCGCAATAACTACCTTGGCACCTCTATTAACAGCATTACGGGCTAGCTCGGTTGCCTCCGATGGCTTGCTGGTTTCTCGCAAAGTGACAGACCATCCGCAGCGACTCAACAGTGCAACTACATCGTCAAGTTCGTGCCTCACAACTACCCGTCCACTATAAGGATTGTAGATCAACTCGGCCTGCATTAGAATCTCATTATTATCTTGATTTTCTTCCCCAGTAAATCGTATCCCCTGGAATTATTTTCCGTCAATCTCGATATCAATTTGACCCATTATACTCAACAGTCCCAGGTTTTGTTAAACCTCAGCGTCCAGCGTCTCACACAATAAGTCATAAAGTAAAATTTCAAGAACTAGCTAAATTATCGCCCCTGTCGGGCGGGTAGATTGAAAACTCTTTTTTGACTTCAGCATAAGACAGAAGGGGCTTTTGTTATATCTGAAAACCGTGCCAGATTTCTCTCCCCTTCAGAAGCAGCGTAGACGAGACTGAAAATCTGAAAGGTGATAGCAAAGGTGGACTTGGCGGGCGAGTTGGAAAATCAAAGTCAGAGTAGACTTCAGTTACACCATTTACCGGACTTTTCATTTGACTTATGCTGATTGACAAAGACGGGCACGTTACCTAAAGTTTTCATAAGATGGTGCTAAGCAGGCTTCTGAAGCCAAGCTATTGTAACATTTTACTCATTTATTCGTTTATCGAGGTGTAGGCTGAATGTATGAAGACAAGCACACCAAAACAGAAGCCGATGAAACTCTACTGATTCAAAGGGCTATCGATGGTGATGCCAATGCCTTCGGGAGACTATATGACATGCATGTTGACCGGGTTTATAAACACATGTACTACCGGGTAGGGAACATTGCCGATGCTGAGGACCTGACCCAGCAGGTCTTTCTTAAAGCCTGGCAAGCCATTGACAGATACAAGAAAACGGCAAGCCCATTTGTTGCTTGGCTAATGACGATCGGCCACAACCTGGTGATAGATTTTTACCGTACCAAGAAGGACAAAACGTATCTGGAGGCTGATGTTACAGCGGATAATTCAGTGTTGAGCCCGGAGCGAGCAGCCGAAGCTCACTTTGAGCAACACCAACTACGAAGGGCTATTCTGCAGTTGTCTGGCGATCAGCAAAAAGTAATCACGCCGCGTTTCATTGAGGGTTTTGAATTCAAAGAGATTGCTTCTCTTCTTGGTAAAAGTGAAGGAGCTATCAGGGTTATCCTACACCGGGGACTGGTAACACTCCGGCGCACCCTGGAAAAGGAGAAGGAACAATGTTGAAGAAGTTTGAGGACATACTTACTCAATGTATAGAGGACGTTAAGGCAGGGCGATCCAGCATTGATGACTGCCTTGCCAGATATCCTTCTGTAAGCAAGCAGTTAGAACCACTACTGAGGATTGCTCTTGAAATTCAAGGGCCGCCCGATGTCAAACCCTCTGCTTCCTTTAAGAGCAGGGCGCGCGTTCAGCTCATGGAGCAGATTCATGCCAGGCAGGCTGTAACAAGATGGCCATGGCTTCGTTATATAAAAGAGGTAAAGCAAATACAATACAAAAGGAGGTTTAGCATGGTGTCTATTATTGTTGCATTAGTACTGGCTGTTTCTGCACTAGGCGGAGGCACGGCTTACGCCTCACAGAGTAGCTTACCGGGTGACGTTCTGTATCCGGTGAAACTTGGCACTGAGAATATTCGTTTAGCGTTCGCGGGCGCTGACGCTGACAAGGCCGAGTTATGTCTTGAGTTTGCCAGCTCTCGTGTAGAGGAAATGACAGCGCTTGTGGGGAAGAGGAGGCCAGATAAAGTCGATATAGCTGTCAATGGATATGATGACGCTATGGCTATGGCTATGGAAAAGATGGAGGATGCCCAAGGCAAAGGTCTTGGCACAGCCAGCACATCAGAAGGAGTGGCCGAAGCTACTTTAAAACATCAGGAAATTCTAGATGGTTTACTGGGCACTGTCCCTGATGAAGCTCGACCCGGTATTGAGAAGGCTATAGCAGCATCCAAGACCGGGTACGAAAATTCCCTTCTAGCTCTAGCTGGAGAAAATCCAGTGAGAGCCATAGAAATTAATCTGGCTGCCATGACAGGCATGCTGAACAGGGCCAAGGCTGAAGCCGAGGAAAATGACGTTGAGGGAGTGGAGACAGCTCTGGCTGACGTCGAAGAATTGCGTCAGTTTGGTGAGGAAATCTCCGAGATAGCTCGAGGGCTGGGTGAAGGTACGAGCACTATTGATGAGCTAGTTACCAGAGCGACCGCTATTCACTTAGAAGTTCTGGCTGAGGTTTTAGAGAAGATTGAGGGTTTAGAGAATGTGCCTGATGAGGCAAAACAAGCTATTGGACGGGCTATGGAAGAGTCAGCAGCAGGTTATCAAAGAGCCATTGAGGCATTGGAAAGAGCAGGTGCTTCAGGTAATATCCCGGAAGAGCTGCCCATTCCAGAAGGACTTCCCGATGAGGTTGAAGAAAAGTTAGAGGAGGTGATTCCACCAAGACCAGAAGTTCCTACTGGGAGCAGACCATAAGTGGATAAACATAGTTTAAAGAGAGAAAGGGTGAGAAAACTAAGGTAGAGGGCTAGTCTCGCTGAACTAGCCCTCTATCGATATCCTTCGGTCTAATTATATTACTAATCATGCACTCACGTGTCTAATTTAGGCGTGCAACAAATGTCCAGAATGTTACAAAAACTCAAACCGTGCAACCGAGCACTGGCATCGCCATCAGTCGATAAACTAGGCCAAATTCCCCTACGTCCGAGGACTTTTTGACGGTATGAGTAAATACTTCGGTTTGTGATATCTGGCATAATATGTGACACTCATCTCGTGTAGAGGTGTACTGTTTCCAGAATGCCCCTGAAAATTGAAGAAATCCCCTTAGGGAACCCTCGGATTAAGTTATTTGCCGACTTACCTTGGCGTCTCTATCGAGGTGACCCCTGCTGGATTCCACCCTTACGCGGTGACCTGCTGGGGAACCGGTTCTTGGGCTTAACCGGTCTTTTAACTGGGGCACATCCTTATCATCGCTATGCCGAGGTTATCCACTTCTTAGCCTGGCAGGATGGGAAGCCGGTAGGTCGCATCTCGGCAGCCATTAACAAACGCTTCAACGACTACCATAGCACCCGCATCGGGTTTTTTGGTTTTTTTGAAGTCATCTATGACTACGAGGTAGCTGCTGCTCTATTAGATCGAGCTCGGATATGGGTAGAAAATCAAGGCATGAATACCCTTCGAGGCCCAGGGGAGTATTCTAATGCAACACATGAACACCAAGGCATGCTGATAGATGGATTTCAATATCCTCCAACCATAGAATTGACACATAATCCACCTTATTACAGTGAGTTCTTAGAGAGATACGGCTTCCGTAAAGCTAAGGATTACTATGCATACATACTGGATATACAAACCCCTATCCCGTCGCGCCTGAAGAAATTGGCAGAACAGGTGAGGTTGCGGCGGGATATTGAAATACGCCCGTTAATTCTCAAGAACTTGCTCTCCGAGGTACGTTTGATAGTGAAGATCTACAACTATGCCTGGGATCAGAATTGGGGGTTCCTGCCAATCACCGAGGAGGAAGCTGATGCATTGGCGAATTCGCTACGCATGGTTGTAGACCCTGGTTTGATACTGTTCGCTTTTGTGCGAGGCGAGCCGGCTGCTGTCCTTGGGGCTTTCCCTGACCCCAATTATGCTTTGCGGCCCCACTGGCACTGGTATGGTGACCCTGACATCTTGCGTGTCATTAGACTCCTCAGGATGCGACGCCATATTCCAAGCATTCGACTAATGTTCTTCGGAGTCCGTCCGGGCTTCCGCAGGATAGGTATTGATGCCCTGTTATACGAACAGGTAAAGGAATACGCAATTCAAAAAGGCTATAGAACATGTGAAACCTCTCTGCTATTGGAGAATAATCGCTTGATTATCAGCCCGTCAGAGTTCATGGGAGCACAGCGCTATAAGATTTGGCGAATTTACGACCTACCGTTAGAGTAACTGCTCAATAGATGGCATCGGGACGACCGTGCCATTTCGTCCCTCTATATGGGGTAGGATGGATTTAATGGACACCAAAGTCAGGTAGAATAGAAAGACGGAGGTGTCAGATTGAAAGGTATTCCACAAGGAAGGTACACCCGGGAAT
>CAZILT010000004.1:0-1998 GCA_964540185.1 uncultured Dehalococcoidales bacterium | reverse complement strand
GTCGGGTCCCCTAAACCTATTTAATATATCCTGGGCTACCTCTTCAACAGTATACATTCTATATTCTATAGCAGTTTTCTTGGGTCGCCTTTCTTCTGTTACCGCTCGCTCATAAGTGGTTTCCTCTTCTACCCTTCTCGATTGAGTAGTGAGCGAAAAGAAATCCTTGAACTCATATTCCTTCACTTGTGGAGTTTCCACCACTTTTGGTGTTCTATCATATTTGATGTTGTGCAAGCCAAAGCTATAGTCTTTATCTTTTGTTATGGGATAACTGGATATCCTCTTTTCAATCCCGAGGATTTCGTTTACCAATCCTCTGATGCTGCTTGACCATTTATCATGGTTAAAGACCACGACTGTTGGCTGCTCACCTTTATATTCCGGGGGGACACGCAGACCACGCCCCAGCACCTGAGCAATCAGAAGTTTGGAGTTGAAAGCTCGCTCCTCATGAGGGACAATCTGGCAGACATTTTGGACATCCCAGCCCTCCGATAACATACTGACCGAGGTAATCCATTCAACGGGATTATTCTTATCATCAACATCTTTTAGCTTTGGTATGTTGTTTTTATGCTCATTAGCTGAGGTAACAATCAAAACCTTGCTTGCTGCAGCATCCTTGCTGATGTTTTCTTTGTCAGCCAGGAACTTTATTAAATCCTCAGTTAGCCTTTTGCAGGCAGCGATGTCTTTAGTTACCAATATAGTGAGAGGCTTTATCAGGCGGTATTTCAGAGCTTTGTTTTGAATGTGGTTATCATAAATCTTCTGAAATTTCTCCTCTTTGGTAGGTGAGACATCTTCAGCAACATAATCAATCGTTTTCACAAATCTTTCCTCTATAGATTGTCTCAAGGAAAAGCGGTAAATGACATCGCTAAAGTAATCATTGCCGACATAGCAAGTTCCCGAATCCCCTACGATATAGTTAAAGTTGTACTTAGGGTCTAATAAAAACTCCTTCCACTTCTTCAAAGCCCAATCTCGAGCTGGAGGATTAGCCATATGGTGCACTTCGTCATTTATAACCAGCGTTCTTTCACCTTTGCCACTTAGGCTATCCTCGATAGCAGATTTAGTTCTCTCGTATGTAGCGTGAATATTCTCTATGCAGATGTCTCCTTTCTGAATTGTTTGGGAGGCGTTGATAATTCGAGGATTTGAAATTACTGCTGCGTCTGGAAGCAGTTCCTTCAATGTTCTATCCGCTGACAAATTACGGAACTTCTCGGTGAGCCCCGCCTCGATAGTATTGGATGGGCATAAAACAAGAACTTGGTCTACTGCACCTTCAGCTAGCATTATGCGGGCGACACCGTATATCACATAGCTTTTGCCAGTAGCAGTGGCTAAATCCAACGTGCAGGAAAGCTTATCAGGAAGTTGCAGGTGTCTATAGAAGTCCTCCAAAGATGGATATAAGTCCTGCAATACCGGGTTTTGCCGGTAATTTTCCCTTGCTAGGTCTCTCAGGCTATTATATTGCCCTCCCAGAAGATAGCGTAGTGTCTCTCTTATAGCTTCCTTCTGATATTTCCTATCTCCACAAAGGGCATCAAGGAACGCCTCATATTTGCTTACATCAAATCTCGCCGGGTCAACATTTGGAGAGACCTTTAGCACTAAATCCTGGTTTTTGAATATCTGTCTATCTGTAATCATTTCACTTTGCTTGGTTAATAGTGTTATAGCAATTTGATAAACTCATCTACTGGTATCCCTGCTTGCCGAATAATAGCTCGCAATGTTCCCCTATCGAGTTCCTTGTGAAGAGGGACAATTAATTGGCAAAATGGTTTATCTCGCCTGAGTGTAACATGGCTACCCTCTTGCCTTTTGAAATGAAATCCCGCCTTTTCCAACGCCTTGATACAATTTCTCCCTGATAAGACAGGAAGCTTGCTCATACTACTGCTACTGCTGCCCCGAACTTCTCTTCGGGGATAGGCAACTTATCCTCCTGAAGCGAGTGGACATAGCAATTTACAGCTT
>CAZILT010000003.1:0-5881 GCA_964540185.1 uncultured Dehalococcoidales bacterium | reverse complement strand
TATACTCATCCTTTCGTCGCTCGGCATGGTCCTCCTCAGTAACATTCTTATTTGAGTGAACCATACCACCTTCAGTAACATTTTAAATGAGTGAAAGCGCTATATTGATACTACACCAAGAGAAGTGATATGCTTATGAGCGACGTATAGCATGCATCAAAGCGATAAACTTAAGCAGGATGGTAATACAGCAATTCTAGAGAGACGATAAACAGAAACATTTTGAGAGGTGAAACTATGGGAATATTCTCATTCGCTACAGCTAAGAAGATTTTGTTCGGCACAGGCGCTGTGGAACAGCTTGGCAGGGAGGTAAAAAACATCGGCGCCAAGAAGGTAGCCATCATAGTTGGTCCGGTGGTTAAAAAGGCTGGGATACTTGACAAGATAACAAGTATATTAGAAAAGGGTGGGACTGACTATGCCGTTTGGGATAAAGTAGAAGCAGAACCGTCCTTAGAATCCGGTGAAGCAGCAATACAGTTCGCCAGGGAGGGGAAATACGATGGCGTTATCGGGCTTGGTGGTGGCAGCGCGATGGACACTGCTAAGGCAGCAGCTGTCTCAATTACAAATCCCGGCACCCTTGGAGGGTGGGTTAAAAAGGTTTTTGAAAAACCACTGGCCCCGCTGGTGCTCATCCCAACTACATCTGGAACTGGCAGCGAGATTTCCAACGCAGCGGTTTTTGCTACCCCAGAAGTCAAATATGTGTTGTATAGCTCCCTCATGTATCCAGATATTGCACTCGTTGATCCTGAATTGACCAGAACAGTGCCCGCACGCACGACGGCTAATACAGGTATAGACGTACTATGCCATGCTATCGAGGCTTATGTATCACTAAAAGCTAATCCAATAAC
This sequence comes from uncultured Dehalococcoidales bacterium, assembly GCA_964540185.1. GTDB lineage: Bacteria > Chloroflexota > Dehalococcoidia > GIF9 > AB-539-J10 > CAZCKW01. The sequence continues at coordinate 5,018 of CAZILT010000003.1, read as the reverse complement.
AGATGCCCTGGCACTGGAGGCTATAAGTCTCGTGGTTGAAAATCTCAGAGCAGCCTATGCTTACGGAGACAATATGGAAGCCCGAACAGGCATGTCACTGGCATCCTTAATGGCAGGCCTGGCTTTTGGAAACGCCGGAACCGTGATTGGACATGCATGTGGCTATGCTTATGTATATCCAGCAACGGAATTTCACTTCCCGCATGGCTATTCCATAGCCATTACAATGCCCTACGTGCTGGAATATAATGCTATTTCAAATTTACCAAAACATGCCACCATTGCGGAGATCTTAGAAGAGCCTACCTCAGGGCTATCCTTACGAGAGGCAGCATTCCGCTCTGCCGTAGCTTTTAAGAAGCTTCTAGTGGACTTAAATATGCCCACATCAATTAAAGATGTCGGCGTGACAAAGGACATGATTCCCTCGATAGCCAAGAATGTGTTTAAGAGCAAAGCCCATGTAGCACGCAATCCTCGCAAAGTCACCGAGGAGGGCATGGTTAGGCTCTTCGGGAAAGCCTATGAAGGAAAACTGGAGTGCGAAACATGATGCTGTTTTGCTAAGTTGTCTGCCAAGTTAGATGATGGTAATATCAACTGTTGTAATGGGATTGTTTAGCAAATCCCATTTTGTCATTCTGAGCCCTGCGTGCGAAGAATCTCTTTTAGACTCTTCGCTTCACTCAGAGTGACATTTGTTGGTAGTTAGTAAACACCCTCTTGTAATACTGTTGGAATTATTTTGGCTCCAGTGGTAAAATGTATCAGGAGTAATTAAGAGATGCAAAAGGAAACCTGGAAAACTAAAACTGGATTGGCTCAAATGCTGAAGGGCGGTGTAATTATGGATGTGGTCACCGCAGAGCAGGCCAAAATAGCTGAGGATGCCGGTGCTTGTGCTGTTATGGCACTAGAGCGAGTGCCATCTGATATCCGCGCTGCTGGCGGTGTCGCTCGTATGGCTGACCCGACCATTATCTTAGCCATAATGGATACGGTAAGCATACCGGTAATGGCGAAATGCCGCATCGGGCATTTTGTCGAGGCTCAAGTGTTACAGGCGCTGGGCGTTGACTTCATTGATGAATCCGAGGTGCTTACTCCCGCTGATGAAAGCCATCATATTTGGAAACATGATTTCAAGATTCCCTTTGTCTGTGGCTGTCGTGATTTGGGTGAAGCATTGCGTCGTATTGCTGAAGGGGCAGCTATGATTCGAACAAAGGGCGAAGCTGGGACAGGCAATATTGTTGAAGCCGTAAGACATATGCGAGCAGTTCAGGATGAGATTCGTAAACTTCAAGCTTTGCCTGAGGAGGAGTTAGCAGCCGAGGCGAAAACTCTTGGTGCATCTCTAGAGTTAGTAATGAAGGTACATAATACGGGAAAATTGCCCGTGGTAAACTTCGCTGCTGGTGGCATAGCTACACCGGCTGACGCCGCTTTGATGATGCAGTTGGGAACTGAGGGTGTGTTTGTTGGCTCAGGGATTTTCAAGTCAAGCGACCCGCCAGCCAGGGCAAAAGCCATTGTCACAGCCACCACCCACTATCAAGACCCAGCCATCATCGCTGAGGTATCCAAGAGCTTAGGGGAGGCAATGCCAGGACTGGATATAAAGACTATACCACAGCAAGAGTTACTGGCTACCAGGGGTTGGTAGGTGAAAGCAACTATTGTTTTAGTATGCAAAAGGTAGTTAGTAGCGAGTTAGATGCTCTTCTTGATGTTTTGCCTCCTCATATCCGTGAGTTAATTTATCAGCAGCCTGATTGCAGCGAGTTATTGGAAGTAGTCCTGGATTTGGGTCGCCCCCCAGAAATACGTTTCCCTCACCGGGATTTAATCCTCGATTCCAAGGAGGTTGCCCACGGCGATATTGACTATGTAATATCGCGCATCGGCGAGTTCACCGGTGATAACCGTGCTGGAATCGAGCGCACACTCCATCGCATTTCAGCCTTGCGGAATAGAAATGGTCACATAATTGGCTTGACCTGCCGCATGGGCAGAGCTGTATTCGGCACCGTAAAGATGATTCAAGACCTTATTGAATCAGGCAAGAATGTTTTACTTCTGGGACGGCCAGGCGTTGGTAAGACAACTATGTTGCGAGAAGTAGCTCGAGTGTTGGCTGACGACTTCCAGAAACGTGTTATTGTAATTGATACCTCCAATGAAATTGCCGGGGATGGTGACATCTCTCATCCGTCCATCGGGCATGCACGGCGAATGCAGGTAGCCACTCCTGATAAGCAGCATGCAGTGATGATTGAAGCAGTGGAAAACCACATGCCTGAGGTTATTATCATCGACGAAATAGGCACTGAGCTTGAAGCCCAGGCAGCTCGAACCATTGCCGAGCGTGGAGTGCAGTTGGTGGGCACTGCGCATGGCAACACGCTGGAGAACTTAATAATAAACCCTACTTTATCTGACCTCATTGGCGGCATACAGACAGTTACTCTAGGTGATGAAGAGGCAAAGCGGCGCCACACACAAAAATCTGTTCTGGAGCGTAAGGCGCCGCCTACATTTGACGTAGTAGTTGAAATTATGGACTATTATAAGGTAACTGTACACCCCAACATAATTGATGCTATAGATGCTATCCTGCATCAGCAGCCCATCCAGGCAGAGCTTCGCTGGATGGACGAAGAAGGGAATGTAAAAAAGAAGAGGGTCACATCACCTTCAGTGCAGGAAAACAATCGGGAACTCGCCCTAGGCAAGGTTAGGAGGCAGGAGAGGAAACCTCCGCGGTTTTATATCTTCGGTACCAGCCGCGCACGATTGCAGCAGGCTGCTAAAGAAGAACAAAGGGATTTGAGAATCGTGGTAGACCTTAAGCAGGCTGACCTTTTCCTCACGACACAAAGCTACTACCGCCGAAAACCACAAAAGATAAGGGATGCTGAGACGCTAGGCATACCAATTTATGTTCTGAAGAACAATAACGCTGCTCAAATGAGGCAATGCCTGGATACGGTTTATCCTGTTACCTCCCAGCCATATTACATTCATCATGTACAGCATATGTTAGCCAAGCACCACCAGCCTAACCACAATAATCAGGGCATAGAGCCTGGTGGTAAAAGAAAATAACACTCTTGACAAGGGAGATTGAGGTAATCGTTGAGCCTATTTATCACATTTGAAGGTGGCGAAGGCTGCGGCAAAAGCACCCAGGCCAGGGCGTTATGCCGAAAACTGCGACGCTATAACATTCCCGTGGTGCTAACGCACGAGCCTGGAGGCACTGTTCTGGGTAACAAGATAAATAGAGAACTCAAGAGAAAACGAGACGAGCCTATTTCTCCTGAGGCTGAACTGCTCCTTTTTACCGCATCAAGGGCCCAATTGATAGCACAGGTAATCCGTCCCGCTTTACAAGGAGGCAAAACAGTTATATGTGACCGCTTTGGCGACTCAACTCTTGCCTACCAGGGCTATGGACGAGAGATTGGGTTGTCTATAGCGGAGATGGTTAATAATCTAGCCACCCGGGGATTGAAGCCAGCCCTCATTATCCTTCTGGACCTGCCGCCTGAGCAGGGATTGGCGCGGAAACAAACCCTGGAAGACCATTTTGAGCTGGAGGAACTATCATTTCACCGTCGGGTGAGGGAAGGATACCTCAAGATGGCAGCAACAGAGCCTGACCGCTGGTTGGTGATCAATGCCTCCTTGCCTGAAAGGAAAATCAGCGAGATTGTCTGGGAAAAGGTAAGCCAGCTATTACCTAACCTGTCTATTACCTAACCTGTCATTCTGCGCGAAGCGAAGAATCTCAAAGTATGACTAAAGGCACAGTGGCTGTAGGCTTAAGCGGCGGGGAAGATTCATCTGTAGCCGCTTTGCTGCTCAAGGAAGCTGGCTATAAAGTTATTGGAATATATGCGCAATTGTGGGATTCAGATCGCTCTGAGCAACAGGAATATCGGGCCGAGCGTATCTGCCAAATTCTACGTATTCCCTTCCAGGTGGCGGATTTACATAAGGAATTTGAGCACTATGTAGTCAACTGTTTTTGTCAGGAATACCAGCGGGGGCGAACTCCCAATCCTTGCATTGCCTGCAATCAGCATATAAAGTTCGGTTTCCTTCTCTACAAAGCTCTTTCCTCAGGCGTTGATTACCTGGCCACCGGTCATTATGCCAGGATCGAGCACTCAGGAGATGGCTACCTTTTACTGAAGGCAAAGGATGCCAGAAAAGACCAATCTTATTTTCTTTACACCTTAAATCAGAAAAAACTCAGCCATGTCCTTTTTCCTATAGGTATATATACCAAAGCCAGGGTCGAGCAGATAGCAACGCAAGCGGGAATACCTGTGGCAGCTAAGTCCAGCCAGGATATTTGCTTCATTTCCCACAAAAATTACCACACCTTTCTGAATCAACACTTTTCCAGCATGCCTGGGAGTGTTACCGATACTCAGGGCAGGGCATTGGGTCACCATCGTGGAATAGCCTTCTACACTATTGGGCAGAGGCACGGCATGGGGTTAGCCTCAGACAGGCCTCTATATGTGATAAAAATAGAGCCTGAGAGCAATAGAGTTATTCTTGGCAGCGAAGAGGAGCTTTATAGTCTGAAAGTTATTGCCCATGACCTGAGATGGATTAAAGGCGAAGCTCCGCCGGGGCCTGTTGCTGTGACTGCTAGGATACGCTATAAATCAAAAGAGGCGACAGCTACTTTATTTCCAACCTGTGATTGTGAACAAGGCGAAGCAATCGCTGAAATCCGTTTTTCGCAGCTGCAAAGAGCCATCGCCCCGGGGCAATCCATTGTATTTTATAGTGGCGATGAGATACTGGGCGGCGGCATCATATCAAATGGATAAATTAAAGTGTAAAATGATAAGGAAAAATTCAAGCAGGAAGAGTATTTCCATTTCGAAATGTAACTTTGAGATTGTTTAGCAATCCTATTTGTCATTCTGAGCCCTACGGGCGAAGAATCTCTTTTAGACTCTTCGCGGAGTTTATCCTGAGCGAGATTCTTCAGT
>CAZILT010000002.1:0-15773 GCA_964540185.1 uncultured Dehalococcoidales bacterium | reverse complement strand
GATGCAGACCGGCCCGAAACTTAAGCTATATGATGATGTCCTGCCTTCTCTCAAGCTGCTGAAGGAACGCAATCTTATCCTGGGGCTAATATCAAATGTTGATAAAGACGCCTTTACTATATGCAGCGAACTGGGGCTGGGGAAATATCTGGATTTCTGCGTGACCTCTTTCGAGGTAGGTAGCGATAAGCCATACCCTGGTATATTCCTGGCAGCCCTGGAGAAAGCTCAAGCTGAACCACAAGAAGCCATACACGTTGGCGACCAGTATGACATAGATGTCATGGGTGCGCGTGGTGCTGGCATGAAAGCAATCCTGCTTGACCGGACGTATTCCTTTGCCAGCATCACCGATTGTCCTCGCATTCATAGCCTGGCAGAGGTTATAGACTATCTTTAGTGGTCTATGTTGCTAGATGAGCCATAAATCACGAGCTTTATAGTATTGGGCGGATGAGGTAGGATTAGCCCGGCTAAGAAATGCAACCATATGATTATGTGAAAGATAAGCAGCATTTCAGCCTTCGGCTTCAAGAAAGCAAGCCGCATTGGCTTTGCCACGATGTCACCTTCCATAGTGCTCGTCCCAACCGCTATCAGGAGAACAATACTGCGCGTGGTGAATATTATGTGCCGACTATCGGGAACCACTTTCCTCTGGCCATTCTAGTTCATGGCCTGGGTGAGCTGGGAGAAAGGAGTGCGCTACCTTGCAGGATACTGGCGCGTGACCTGGCAAAAATGGGCATAGCCTCCCTCGTTCTAAAGCTCGTGTTCCCAGCCCAAGAAGCAGCGGAGGGCATAAAAGGGCACTCAATACCCTTCATCGAGAACTGGCTGGAGCTTTATCAGGTGCTGGTTATTAATGCATGTCAGGTAATAGACTGGGCAGAGAACAGAAATGAGATTGATGCTCAAAGAGTGGCTGCGATAGGCATAAGCACAGGAGGCATGGCCTGTGCCATCGCTATGGCCGTGGACAAGCGAATTACAGCGGGTGTGTTTATAGTCACCGGCGGGAATATGGAAAACATAAGCTGGAGGAGCAAAAACAATGTGGCACAAATGAATCACAAGTGCACACGATCCCAATGCCACGAGGTATATAGCCATTACCCAAAATATCTGGCTGACGTAGCAGAAAGGGGAATTGAAAATGTTATTCCAGCTAAGGAATGCTTCTGGTTTGATCCAATCACGTTCGCGCCTTATCTACATGGACGTCACCTGCTAATGATTAATGCGGAGCGGGATGATTTTGTACCCAGGGATTCCACGCTAGAGTTCTGGGAAGCATGTGGCAGACCCCGCATTGTGTGGCTTCCAGCAAACCATAACACCATCTTCCGGCGCTATCACTCAATCAGGAGAGAAACCGCTGCCTTTTTAGGTTCAGCCTTTGAGATGAAGGATGAGACTCAAGCACCCCCCACGGTAGAGTAACAAAAGGTCGGAGTGTTAAGCATTAGGCCAGCTATGCCGGGGCCTAAATTTTTCCCAGAAATTAATTTACGGCATGTGCTAATCATAGTTGCTCCTCCTCGTAACTGATTAGCAATAGCAAACTTGAGTGAAAGGCAGATAAGCTGTGACCTCCCGAGACGAAGTCATCTTGAGGCTACAATATATCCAGCGATGAGAATTAGAAAACCTCCGACAAGCATGAGCGGGGTGGGTTGCTGGGCTAGAAAGAGGAAGCCGAAAACCACAGCGCTGGCGGGCTCCAAATAAGTGAAAACCACCGCCTTCTGAGCCTTTACCATTCCAAGGCCTTTAAGGTAGAGTGTAACGGCAAATCCCGTGTTGAAGACGCCCAAAACCAGCAGAAGTATCCATGAAGTTAAATCTGGAGAAAAATCAGTGCCTATTACAAAGGGAAAGAGGAAAATTGAAGCTACAGAGTAAGAATAAAATGCTACGACTTGACTTGAGAAGATGGATAAAGCCCTCTTGGACGCGATGATGAATCCTGCATAGGCAAGACCGGCAAGTAGTCCAAGAATTACTCCCAAAAGGTTAAGGTCGCTAATCTGAAGATTCTGCTGATATGAAATAATCACTATTCCTACCACGGATATGGCTAATGCAAACAGGGTGGGTTTCTCAAGTTTCTCGTTAAGAAATAGGGGGGCAAGTAAAGCTACAAAGATGGGTGCCGTGTAATTTAGCAAGACCGCGTTGGCGATCGCGATTAGCTTCATCGAATGGAAAAGCAACGCCCAGCCCAAGGCGAGCAGCAAGCCTAAACTAAGCATAACCCTCCAGGATCTAGCAGCACTCATCGTTTCAGGTTTTCGAGTCAAAAGCACTACAGGCAGGAGGGTGAGGCTGGCAAATAACACCCTGAAGAAAGCGATAGCATACGCGTCGTAGGGGACCCAGTTTACAATTACACCATTAGAGCCCCAGATGATAGCTGCCGCAGCCACGTAGGAGTATCCCAAGAACTTTGAATTGGATTGTTTCAGCACAACTGCTCCGGTTTTATGAAGCTGGAAAGAGACATTCTCCATTATACACTATAAGTTATGCCGTCTCTTTTGTGCCAAGTTATAAAGTTGTAGCCTTAGTTAAGGGGTTGGGCTTTCGGCTGTTAGCATCAGCTCATAGCCCTCATTACACCATTTAGCGAAAAGTTAACCTGTTCATCCACACGTATCGCTTCAAGCCGGGCGACAGGGTAGCCGATGAGCAATGTTTGCTTATGGGCTTAGGACATTTCTTTGGGAGACTTGACACATTATAGCGAATATGCTACAAAGTATAGTCAATACCTTGATCCAGTGTGTCGTTTCAAAGCTCGACTCTTCGTTATGCGCAGGGTCAGCAGAGAAAGTAGTCGTAGGCATGGCATCATTAGTTAGGCAAAGGGTTTTCAAGCCAAGAGACTGCACTGAGAACAGAGGAATAACAAAATCAAAGGAGGTGCAGTCATGGCTTTTACAGACAAGACCCTGACATGCAGTGACTGCGGGCGGGAGTTCACTTTTACAGCGGGAGAGCAGGAGTTCTATCAATCTCGAGGCTTACTGAATGAACCGAAGCGCTGTCCCGATTGCCGATCTAGTCGGCGGAGGGAGCGTAGAGGTGGTTCCGGATACTCGCGAGTTAGTTATCCTGCAGTATGCGCTGCCTGTGGTAAGGAAACCACAGTGCCGTTTGAGCCTACTGAGGGGCGGCCAGTCTACTGTAAAGAATGCTATGCCAGAATGAAAGAGTCTGGCGAGCTACCTAGCACGAGCTAGACATACCGGAAAATAATCTTTGCTCACGCTGGCAGTGAAGCTTTACTGTGCGGTAAAGCTGTGTGCATGTGGCTGCTACAATGCCTTCTCAGCTTTGTTTTAGCCAACTGCAATACAGTTTGGCAATTTCATTGGCATAATTTCTGAATCAGCAGTTTAGTACTTTCACCCAAAGATGTGAGATGAAATTGCAATCTTGTACTCACCTATTATATTCACACACCTAAGAAAAGGAAATAACTATAGTGCCTATTCGCCTTGGCAGGACTTGCATTGAAAAAGTAAGCATTCCCCTCTAAAATAAAGGAGAGGCCAACAGAGTGGGTAACAAGAAAATTAAACCTTCTGAGGTGGTGATGCCAGGCGAAGTTTCGCCCGAATTCCTGAAGAATATTAGAGGTAATGTAGGGGGATTTGAGCAAGCAGTAGCCAGGGCTGAGGAGTTAAGCCAGGCAGCCAGACGGGCCGCTGAGGAATCGAAGAGAGCCTCCCAGGAGGCTATAGGGAGAATTGAGGAAATAAGCCAGGCAGCCAAGCTGGCCGCTGAGGAAGCACAAAAGGCCTCCCGGGAGGCAGTAGATAAGGCTGCTAAAGCAAGCAAGGCTGCCAAGAAAACTGCTGAGGAGGCAAGGAGAACCTCTCAGGAGGTTATAAGCAAGGCTGAGGGAATAAGCCAGGCAGCCAAGGAGATCGCCGAGACATCAATAAGCTCATCCCGCGAGGCTATAAGCAGGGCTGAGACATCAATCAAATTGTCTACGGAGGCTGCTGCGGCATCGGCAAGGGAGTTAGAGCAGGCAATCAGCAGGATTGAAGCATCAGTCAAAGTAGCTAAAGAAACCACCGAGATGTCGATAAGGACATCCTATGAAGAGATACGCCGCATTGATAAAATAAGCCAGGCAGCCATGGAAACTGCTGAGGAGTCGAAAAGAGCATCCCAGGGGGCTATAAGCAGGGCTGAGGAAATAAGCCAAGCAGCTAGGAAGGCTGCCGAGGAGTCAAGAAGAGCATCCCAGGAGGCTATCAGCAGGACCGACAAGGTAGCTAAAGCGGCCAACAGGGATGCTGAAGTATTGGCAAGCACGTTTGAGGAAGCTATAAGCCGGGCTGAAAAAATAAGCAAAGAAGCCCAGAAGACTTCTGATGAGGCGATAAGAGCATCGCAGGCAGCTATTAGTAAGGCTGATAGGATAAGCCAGGAAACCAACGAGGCTAGTAAAGATTCGAAAAGTGCGTTCCGAGAAGTAATAAGTAGAGCTGAAAAAATAAGCAAATCAGCCCACAAAGCTGCTGAAACATCTATAAAAGTATCTCAGGAAGCTGTGAATGCAACTGAAACGTCACTCAAAACGGCTATGGAGGCTGCCGAAGAATCAAAAAAATCGTCCCAGAAGGCTATAAGCAGAGCTGAAGAGGTAAGCCAGGCAGCCAGGAAGATTGCTGAGGAATCAAAAGCAGCTTCCCAGGAGGCTGTGAGTAGAGCTGAGGAGGTAAGCCAGGCAGCCAAGCAGGCTGCTGAACAATCGAAAACAGCTTCACAGGAGGCTGTGAGCAAAACTGAGGAAATAAGCCAGGCAGCCAAACAGTCCACCGAGGAATCGGTGAGAGTGGCCCAAGAAGCTGTTGTAGTATCGATACGAGCATTTGAGGAAGCCATCAATAGGGGTGAAGAAACAAGTAAATCAGCCAGGCGGGCTATTAAGGCATCAATACGGGCATTTGAGAAAGCAATAAGCAGTGCTGGGAAAATAAGTAAACTGAGTACAGAGCCTGCAGGGAAAGAAGCAATAGCATTCAAAGAAGCCGTAAGCAGGATTGACAAGATAGGCAAACCAGCCGAGGAGCCTACTGAGCTACCAATAAAAGCATTGGAGGAGGCGATAAGCAGAACTGAGACGGGCACGAAAGAAGGAAGAGAGCCAAAAGAGATTCATAAGGACGTTAAGGCACGGTTGGATTTTTTAGCCAGAATGTATGCCACTGATAAAGCTAAACAAACTGGGGAAGAACAAGAAGCTAATGAAGATGAACAGGCCTAGATAAAGGCAAGGCTAGAGGAAATTCTAGGCTGGTGCCATGACAAACTGTAGAAATCCGAGGCTAAAACATGTTAAAGTTAATAATAAAATTAAGTGTGGAGTTCCCACATTAATCTGGCACAGGATAGATAAACATGGGAGATTTTAAAGAAAGGGAGGTGCACTTCATTGGAGCCAAAAGAGCAGGTTTTCATACGCCGTAAGGAAGAGGCAATCAAGAAAGAGGAACCAGAACAGCAAGCAAAAGGAACCCCCAAGAAAACTGAGCAAGCTGCAACACCCCTTGATGCGATTCAACAGCAAGCCATGATGGCCTATGCAGCCTATATTGAAGCCGAACAGCAAGTAGCCAAAGCCTACAAGGAAAATGAACAACGAGTAGAAAAAGCTTATAAAGAGGCTGAACAGCAAGCCAACAAAGCTTGTGAAGAAAGCATAGCACAGGCAGCAAAGGTTCGTGCGGAAGCTGAACTACAAGCCAGAAAGGCCTTTGAGCAAAGCATAGCTCAGATGGCAAAAATCCGAGAGGAGGCTATCGCGCGAGCCTCAGAAGCCCGCAAGGAGACTATGGACCAAGCTTGGGCAATCTACACCAAGAGCAGAAGGTTAGGATAAAACTAGAAAGATTGTTTCCTCAGTTTTGCCGGTAATGGTGATGTTTTTGTTAGGGAAAGCACATAGCACATCATTCTGTGCGGTTGGTTATTAGTGAGTCCATTACCCTAGCAATAGGGGGATGTCGTCAAAAATAGCCTCAAGTTTCCTATCAGGGTACTGTAATCCTTGCTGTCTTGCCTTCACAACAGAGATTAAGTCAATTGCTTTGGTGAAATAGCCCGTAATTTTCCTCACAGCACTGATTTCAGATAGAATTAGAGTAACAGCCACGGACTTCTTTTGCCTGGGATAATCGCCACCCCGTATTAAAGCATTCGGGGCCATATCCTTCAGGTGGTCTCCAATCTCTTTAATTAGATCCATGCTCATCTCCTCGTGTGGAGCAGAGACGAGATATAGAGCTCTCCTTGAATCTTTAGGGCTGCATGTGAGCGATAGTTCACCTATGGCTTGATCCATTGCATGAGCTTTATTTCCGGTATCAGCCATTTTATGTCGGAAATCATGGTTCGTTCCAAAAGGAAAGCCTGTTCTACGTCGGATTTGGGACCTGCCTTCGCCTATTACTGTCCATCCTACCAGAGTCTGTATTATATCTCCAGCATCCAGCATCTTTGACCCAACGTATTTGGGGACTCTCTCTTCACCAGCACAAAGCAAATTGTAAAACGGCTCAACCATCCGAGCGTTGATGGCTTTCAGGTTGTTTAACATAGTGGAATTCTTATTAATATACCTGTCATTGTCGATAAGGAATATGGCATCAGCAACTAAGTATACAGATTTAAGGCATACCGCCGTGTTATAAATGGTTCTTGCCTCTGTTTCCTCTTCCTGTCGAAACGGTAGGACAATAGCATTATAAACCGGTTTTCCTATGTAGCGTTCTTTCAGATACTGTGATAATACTCCTATCGATCCCGAGCCAGTGCCACCAGCGGCAGCAGCAATCAATAAGAAAGCATCCGTTTCAGGAAATCGCTCACTTGCTCTTACAGCATTTATAATCTTGTCGCTATCTTGTTTGGCTATCTCAGCCCCGAGTTCGCTTATCTTGCCTACGCCATGGCCATTAGTCTTTTGACCCCCGATAGAAATTCTATGCTTGTAATCAGACTTGATAGTGGAGAGCCCGCTTAAATCAGCAACATCCGTATTAACAGCAAAACAGTCGCTAATTATATCGAACCCCCGCTGAGAACGCGCTCTCTTGTTTAGCCGAGCGAACCTATCAGCAATCCTGCCGCCACATTGCCCCAAACCTATAACCAAAATTTTCATGTGGTTTATTTTAGACAATCCTGCATAGCAATGTCAACACTTGGGAATCACCTCTTTAAAACCCAACAGAAAGACCTCGGGAGCAAATTCCAAACCGTCTCTTTTAATTTACCTCAATTTCGGCTAAACTTTCGTGGATATGGCCCTCAGGTACAATCCTCAGGAAATAGAAAAAAAGTGGCAGGCGAAGTGGGAAGCTGACCATCTCTATGAGGTGAAGGAAGATAGCAATCGTCCTAAATTCTATGCTCTGACTATGTTTCCCTACACCTCAGGAGACCTCCACATCGGACACTGGTACGCCATGGCACCTTCAGATGTCCATGCCAGATTTAAGAGAATGCAGGGATATAACGTGCTGCATCCTATGGGCTTTGATGCCTTTGGATTGCCAGCAGAAAATGCTGCTATTAGCCATGGGATTCATCCTCATGAATGGACGATGAGGAATGTAGAACGTATGCGCCAGCATCTCAAGAGCGTCGGGGCAATTTATGACTGGAATCGAGAGGTAGTTAGCTGCTTGCCCGAATATTATAAGTGGACGCAGTGGTTTTTCTTAAAATTTTATCACGCTGGTCTGGCTTACCGGGCTAAGGCACCAGTTAACTGGTGCCCTAAGTGCCAGACAGTGTTGGCGAATGAGCAGGTAGTAGGAGAGGGACTTTGCGAGCGCTGCGGCAGCCAAGTGACCAAGAGGGATTTAGAACAGTGGTTTTTCAGGATTACCAAGTACGCTGAGGAACTCCTCGATTTCAGTCACATAGACTGGCCAGAGCGCATAAAGATAATGCAGAGGAACTGGATTGGCAAAAGCGAGGGTGCTGAGGCTTCCTTTGGCTTGGAGTATGAGAATATAGAACAGAAAGAGATAAAGGTGTTTACCACTCGCCCTGACACTATCTTCGGCGTGACCTTCTTTCTTCTTGCTCCAGAGCATCCTTTGGTCCCCCGGTTGACTACTCCTGAGCATAAAACCGAGGTAGAAAAGTACATCGCCTGGTGTCGGCGGCAGACAGAGTACGAGCGGACAGCCTTAGGCAAGGAGAAGACGGGAGTTTTCCTGGGAAGCTATGTCATCAACAGATTAAATGGGGAGAAAGTGCCTATCTGGGTTACCGATTATGTCCTGCCAACTTATGGCACCGGAGCGGTGATGGGAGTTCCTGCTCATGATGAGAGAGATCTTGAATTCGCCACAAAGTTTAACCTCCCTGTTCGAACAGTTATTGCTCCCCCAGGTTGGTCGGGTGAGCGATTGCCAGAGGTATATACCGAGCCAGGGGTAATGGTGAATTCCGCAGAGTTCAATGGTTTGCCCAGCGAGCAAGGGTATGAGGCGATTTGTGATTTGATGCAAGACAGAGGATGGGGCAAGCGGGCTGTTACTTATCGCATCAGGGATTGGCTTATATCCAGGCAGCGTTATTGGGGAGCACCTATACCCATAGTTTATTGTGACAAGTGTGGCATAGTCCCTGTGCGCGAGAATGATTTGCCAGTTCTGCTTCCAACTGATGCCGAGTTCAAGCCTACAGGGGAGTCTCCACTGAAGCGTTGTCTGTCCTTTGTTAATACCACTTGTCCCAGATGTGGTGGGGCAGCGCGACGAGAGACTGATACTATGGATACCTTTATGTGCTCTAATTGGTATTTTTTGCGCTATGCCAGCCCTAAACCCAATGATGCTCCTGTTGAAGCTGGTAAGGTGAAATACTGGCTGCCCGTGGATTTATATACCGGGGGAGCTGAGCATGCTGTGATGCACCTCCTCTACTCCCGCTTCTTCATTAAGGCAATAAGGGATATGGGCTTGGTTGACTTCGATGAGCCATTCACTCATCTTTTCAACCAAGGCACGATAGTTTATCGCGGTGGGAAAATGAGTAAATCTAAAGGCAATGTAATTGCTCCAGATGAATATGTAGCTGAGTTGGGGGCTGATGCCGTTCGTGCCTATCTTATGTTTATCGGACCATGGGAGCTGGGAGGGGAGTGGAGCGATAGTGGCATCGTAGGCATAAGTCGCTGGCTAAGCAGACTGTGGAGCCTGGTAGAAGAGGACTACACAAGCCAGGATATCGAGCCAAAGGCGGAGAAGGAACTATGCCATATCACCCATAAGACGATTAAAAAGGTAACCCATGATGTAGAGAAATTTCACTTTAACACCATGCTGGCTAGCCTTATGGAGTTTACCAACTATCTGTCCAAAGTGCAGGAAGTCAAAAATATCTCAGCTCCCCTTTGGCATGAAAGTATCACATATCTGCTGCTCCTCCTTGCTCCCACTGCCCCTCATCTTGTGGAAGAGCTATGGACCAAGACTGGACACTCCTATAGCATTCACGACCAATCCTGGCCAAAGTGGAATGAAGAGCTGGCCAAGGAGGAGGAAATCACTCTGGTTATCCAGATAAATGGAAAACTGCGGGATAAAATAGTTGTGCCTGCTTCTATCACCGAGGCTGAGGTCCAGGAGTTGGCCCTGGGCAGGGAGCGAGTGAAGGTTTATACTGAGGGTAAGAAAATTAACAAAATCATTTATGTCCCCCAAAGGGTAATAAATATTGTAGCGAAGTGAGGAAAGAAAATGAGAATCTCATTTATTGGCGGTGGGACGATGGGTGAGGCAATAGTAAGGTGCCTACTCAGCAAAGATATTGTTAAACCTGCCAATGTTGTAATTAGTGATGTGAGCCAATCACGGCGGGAATTATTAACCAGGGGATATGGAGTGAGCACCCTGGCCGATAATAGAAAAGCGATAGAAAAGGCTGACTTAATTATTCTGGCGGTGAAGCCTCAGGATTTGGCTCAGGTAATGGAGGAGACGCTGAAAGCTGACAGGTTACAGCCGACAGCCCTGGTATTATCCATAGTAGCCGGCGCCAGCCTGTCTACTTTACAGCATGGTCTGAAACATCCCTGCACTATCAGAGCCATGCCCAACATGCCAGCGCAAATCGGTGAAGGAATGACTGTATGGACAGCGACTGCCAAAGTGAGCCAAGGGCAAAAGGAGCTAGCTCGATCTATCCTTGGTTCCATGGGAGAAGAGCTCTATGTCAATGATGAAAAGTATCTGGATATGGCTACCGCCTTAAGCGGAAGTGGCCCAGCCTATGTGTTTCTTTTTATTGAAGCCTTAATTGACGCCGGAGTTCATATTGGTTTGCCTCGCAATATGGCTGAGAAATTGGCCATACAAACGATAATCGGCTCCACCCATGCCGTTCAAAAGACAGGCAGACACCCTGCCGAGCTGAGGAATATGGTTAGTTCTCCAGGAGGAACTACCGTGGAAGCTCTTCTTCAGTTAGAAAAAGGAAATTTCCGTTCAATCCTCCTTGAAGCTGTTGCCGCTGCTTATAATAAGGCTAAGCACCTTTAGACAAGCTGCAAGATACCATGGATTCGCTGTTTGAATACCACAATTGCCCTAATTGTGGGCAGAGTTGTTTCACTGTGCTCTTCAACTCTAATATGAAACAAACTGATTTTCGCCATGGAATAGAGAGTGTGTATATGCTGCCAGGGGCTAAATATGGAAGGCACGTCAAATGCCAAAAATGTCACCTGGTATATGTAAATCCCATTGAGAAAGGAGCTAAAATAAATGGTGACTACTACCGGATGAAGAGCATTTATACCTCCATTATTCGGCCGAGCCGCTTACGTGCTGCCAAATCGCAAGTACAGTTAATTAACAAATATAGCAATGGCTATAGCAATGGCGCCAGCCTTCTGGGCATAGGTTGTGGAGAGGGTTTTTTCCTGTTTAATGCTGCCAACGCTGGGTATAGCACTAAAGGGATTGAGTTATCACAAGATGCGGCTACGTATGCCAAAAGGGAATTCGGCCTAGATGTAAAGGTAGGAGCATTTGAAGAGGTGCAGTTCCCGGGAAATTATTTCGATGTAGTCACTTTATGGCAGGTCTTGGAACACATCCCACACCCGCTTGAAATTCTCAAGAAAGCTCACAGGATACTTAAGCCAGGAGGGCTAATTGTAGCATCAACTCCCAATTTTGAGGGTATCCCCTCAAGGTTCCTCCGAAGAAGGTGGTGGAATATAAGGAGGATTCATATTAACCAGTTCAGCACAAAGACCCTTATGGATATCCTCCAAAATGCCGGGTTCGAAAATGTATCCTCTGCGTCTTATCGAGAATCCATAAGCCTACTTATGTTATTAATACCAGTAGTAAGATACCTGAAGGCATATGGACTTCTAAAGGATTTATCTTACTCCGGCGCTACTTTAGCTAAAGCGCTGAATAAGATAACGCTGACATATCCCTCAAGACTCGATAACTGTACAGTGATTGGTTTCAAGGGGTGAACTTAACTAACGTCCGGTGTTTTACCTGGATGTAACTTGCGCCATTTTTCCAGAAGTTGCTCATGTGTCTCTTCATGGTCAGGATCAGGAACACAAGCATCCACAGGACAAACCTCAGCACATTTAGACGATTCAAACCAGCCTACACACTCAGTGCATTTATCAGGGTCAATAACATAAATTGGGTCTCCCTGGTCGATTGCCTCGTTTTTGCACTCTGATAGGCAGGCGCCACAACAGATGCAATCCTCACTAATTTTGTATGCCACTGTTACATTACCTCCTTAAACTTTTATTTCGTATGCCTTATTCAGGGCTCTACTTGCTACTAACATCTCAAGGGACCTTCATCCCAAATTTTCTCCTTAGTGCCCCAGCAACATGGTCGGGAACCATGCCTTCCACGCAACCTCCCAACATGGCTACTTCCTTAATCATGCTAGAACTAAGGAACTGATACTGAGAGCTTGTCATCAGACAAACTAGCTCAATGTCTGGCGCTAGCTTTTTATTCATCAGCGCTATTTCGAATTCCCGCTCAAAATCAGAATTCGCCCTCAATCCTCGAATCATAACTGCTCCTTTTGCCCGGCGAATAAAATCAACTGTAAGCCCACTAAACGACTTGACGCTTATATCAGGCAAACCAGCCACTGCCTGCTCCACCATGTTTGCCCTTTCCTTAAGCGAGAAAAGTAGCTGTTTGTCAGGCTTATCATAGACGGCGACAATCAACTTATCAAAAATGGCTGATGCTCGGTTGATAACATCAATATGCCCAAAGGTAATGGGGTCGAAGGTGCCAGGATAAACTGCTATTGTCATAGTTTAGCCGTCTCTGTGATAAATAGAAATGAAGGTATCACCATAGCGGCGCTGTTTAGCCAGACATAATCCACCATATTGGGAATTTAGTGGAAAGCGATTGGCATGACAGACCACAACTGTAGAGTCCTCCCCCATCAATAATTTGGAGCTGGCCAGACTTGCCAACAAATTACTTACAGTGGAATCTGAATAAGGAGGATCCATAAAGGCGATATTATAATAATTATTACCTAGGAAAGCAATCGCCTTGTTTACGCTACAGCAATAAATATGGGCTCTGTCTGATAACCCTGCCTTATCCAGGTTGTATTTAATGCTGTCACAGCATTTTCTACTTCGATCAACAAAGTCAGCCCATTCTGCCCCGCGGCTCAGAGCCTCTAAACCCAGGGCACCACTGCCAGCATATAAATCAAGAACGCGACCCCAACGACAAGCGCTGTTCTCTAAAATAGAGAAAACTGCTTCCTTCACTAAATTGGTCGTAGGCCGTGTCAATCGCCGCGGCGGAGCTTTTAGCCGAACTCCCTTGGCTTCACCAGCAATAACTCGCATCTCTAGCCTCTAATAGTTTCATTATATTGTGATTTGCTGATTGGTTCAAGTGGCCCTAAAAAGCTGCTTTCACCTTAGCCAAGCCTTTAAGGTATCAAACCTCCAACACCAATAGCTACAAATACTGGCGCCAGTAATAATGAGATAACCGACATCAATTTGAGCATTATGTTTAAGGACGGACCAGCGGTGTCTTTCATTGGGTCACCGGCAGTATCCCCCACCACTCCTGCCTTGTGCGCCTCTGAGCCTTTACCGCCGAAATGTCCCGCCTCAATCCATTTTTTAGCATTATCCCAAGCGCCACCAGCATTATTCAGGGTGACAGCAAAGACGAAGCCTGTAACTAAAGCGCCAACAAGAAAACCAGCCAATGCATACGCACCCAGAATTATTCCTACAACTATGGGCGCAACTATCGTCATTACTGCAGGTGCCAACATCTGCCTCAGTGCTGTTGTAGTACAGATATCCACGCATCTGCCATATTCTGGTTTAGCTGTTCCCTCCATCAAGCCTTTTATCTCACGCCATTGCCGACGAACCTCATTTATAATAGCTGATGTAGTTATTCCCACTGATTTCATCGTCATAGCACAAAAGAGAGGAGGCATAAGGGCACCCAGAATCATACCGACTATAACGTGCCAGTTTAGCAAGCTTAGCTCCGGAGGCAGCACTAATTTGCCCTGCGAGATTGTCAATATTCCTACAGCTCCAGCAAAACCGAGAATTAAGCCCAGCGAGTTCATTCCAGCAGCACCAATGGCAAATCCCTTGCCTGTAGCTGCGGTGGTATTGCCCAGAGAATCTAAAGCGTCAGTTCGCTCACGCACCTCAGGCGGTAATCCTACCATTGTAGTGATGCCTCCTGAATTATCAGCCACAGGTCCGTAGGCATCGGTGGCCAGCGTCACACCTAGGGTAGATAACATGCCAACAGCAGCTAACGCTACTCCGTAGAAATCAGCGCATTCGAATGCCACAGCAATCGCTATAACTAACAAAATTACTGGTGGCCAGGTGCTCATCATGCCATTGGCAAAACCACGAATTATGGTGGCACCGGCACCGGTAGTGGAAGCTTCAGAAATCTCCAACGTTGGCTTGTAAGCATAAGAAGTAAAGTAATTTGTGCTCTCTCCCATTAAAGCGCCAGCAGCGAGACCAGCAAATATTGCCCAGAAAAGGCCCCAGCTACCACTCAGGAAGTGAACTATCAAAGCGGCGAATATAGCCGTCAGTATCGTGGCACTAAGCGTACCACGCCGCAGTGCTCCTAGAAGAGCGCTCATTTGTACCTTCTCGCCTACTCTGACCAGGAAGCAGCCAATTATAGAGGCTACAATGCCTCCAGCCATGATTAACATGGGTAACCACCAGGCGTGTTGTAGAGCAACGGCTGGTGAAAGTGTGGGAAATAACTTCGCTGTTACCCATGGCGCTACCATGCTACCAACTGTGGTGAGCACCATGGTACCAATAACACTTTCGACATAAGATTCGAGGAGGTCAGCACCCATGCCGCATACATCACCAACATTATCACCGACAAAATCGGCTATAACGGCGGCATTCCTGGGGTCATCCTCCGGTATTCCAGCCTCCACTTTACCCACTAAATCGGAGCCAGCGTCAGCCCCCTTGGTGAAGATGCCACCACCCACCCTGGCAAAGAGAGCTACCAATGACGCCCCGGTACCATAAGCCGGGATTATAGCTAGAAAACTGGGATCATTATGCCAGGCGAGGTAGAGAATGGATAATCCTATAATACCAATGCTGACCACGGTCAGCCCCATGACAGCTCCACCCCTGAAGGAAACTCTTAATCCTTGATTCAACCCTTTTTGTGCCGCAGCACAAGTCCTGCCATTAGATCTAATTGCCATATTCATGCCGGCATAGCCAGCACCCATGGAGCACGCGGCACCAAAAATAAAGGCCACAGCCGCTTTCCAACCTAAAACAGGAGTAACAAATCCTAAAAGACCTAAAATTACGGCTATCACAATTACCACAATAAGCAAGGTGCGATATTCCCTGCCGATGAAAGCTATGGCTCCTTCTTGGATAGCACGGGAGCACTCCCTAATCTTATCCGAGCCCTCATCCTGCCGTAAAACATAGCGCGCAAAATATACAACTACGCCAGCACCTATAAGCCCCACAATCACGCAAATCCAGACTAAATCCATGCTTCCTCCTTTCCTATATGGTATTAAAAAGAAGGACACCAAGATTAAACTCGGGTGTCCTTACTTTCGTCCCTTCGCTAAGACAATCCATGCCAAGGAGGCGATTCTAATATAAAAACTCGTTGCCTGTCAAAATAAAAGTTGCATTAGTCCCAGCAAGGGCTAATTTGGAGTTGGCCTTCTGACTGCCAGGGATTGGCTTGAATTCTTATTGCTGGAAGGCTATTATGATACCTTGTTTATATCACCAAGCATCTTAATGGTTGCCAAACTTCAACATGCCGCGTGATATACAATGTGTGGCGCATTCGTCTAGGGGTTTAGGACACCTCCCTCTCAAGGAGGAGATCACCGGTTCGAATCCGGTATGCGCTACCAAACATCACTTTTGCGAAACCGCTCTGCTCCTTTTCATCATCTACATTGGTTAGGTTCAGCCGGCAGAGTATCTTTCTCGACTTCAGGTCCTCTGACGGCAGGACTTTGATTCCCAGCTTGGCAACGAGGTCAGCCTTCTCTTCGAAAGGTGATTGCGTCAGGTTTCGGTCACGGAGAGCCTTCAGTTCCCGCCGCAGCAATTCCGCTTCGAGAGTGCTAAGACCCTTATTTGCCATCTGCTTCTCTAATCTCTCAATCTCGGCCTCTGCTCGTGCAACAGC
>CAZILT010000001.1:0-4667 GCA_964540185.1 uncultured Dehalococcoidales bacterium | reverse complement strand
GCCTCTTGTGCCTCGGCTACCACTAGGGGTTCAGAGGTAACCCACATGCAGAACTCATTACCCTCAAGGCCAGCTTTGAAGTAGGGAACGAGTATATCAATCAAATCCTGCTTGGTCTTATAGAACTGGCAGAAGTGGGTGCCCCAGGGCACGCTGCCAATCACATCAATGCCACTATTTCTAATTTCGTCTCCCATTGGTATCCTCCTTCCACCAGCCTATATATGTCAGGCTAACTGGTCATATTCTAGTTCTGCCTTGTGTGTCAGTCAACAAAAACAGGAGAGATGTTTGACATCGCTTGCATTCACAGATATTATTTTAAGCGAATGCGCATATACAGGACAATATCATGAGACGGTTTCGTGTCCTCGTAGTCGATGATGAGCAGCGCATTCTTAACTTCCTCAGCTCCAAGCTAAGAGTATCAGGCTACGAGGTTCTTACCGCTAGCAATGGAGAAGAGGCTTTAGAGCAGGTTCAGGCACAGGAACCGGATCTAGTCGTGCTTGATGTGTTTATGCCCAGAATGGACGGCTTCGAGACACTGCAGTAGCTACGCGCTTTTCCCTCGGTACCGGTTATCATCCTCAGTGTTAAGGGAACCAATGCAGATAAGGTGAAGGGGCTTAGCCTCGGTGCCGATGACTATCTAGCCAAGCCCTTCAGCCCGGATGAACTGATAGCACGAATTGAGGCGGTGAGGCGGCGTCTGTCACCGGATGATAAACGGAAAATCCGTGAACAACTTTTTCTGGGTGACTTGGTCATTGATTTCAAAAAGCGCCTTGTCATCGTACGAGGGGAAGAAACTCGCTTGACCCGTATTGAGTGGCTTCTGCTCACTGAGCTTGCCCAGAATGCTGGGAGCCTCATGTTTTACAGTAACCTTCTCACACGGATTTGGGGCCCGGAATATCGCGATGACGTGCAGATAATACGCACGTGGATCAGCCGGCTGAGGAAAAAGATAGAAAGCGACCCTAACAATCCCACACTAATTCGCACCATACCCAAGACAGGCTATATCATGGACTTGCCGTCTGCCTGAAAGCACTTTCTGCCTGCCCCCTTAATACTCTCAAATGTCATATTTTTGTAACTTTTCCCTCCACCTTTTTATGACTTTTCCACTCCCCACTTCTTAAAATGTCATGCTGAACACTGGGCATAACTAGAGAGGCACCATAATTTTTCGAACTAGCTTCATATGAAAGGAGCGGAGTCATGAAGGTAAAAATAGTCTTCCACAGCATGTATGGGCATATCTACAGAACGGCTGGGGTTGTGGTGGAAGGCGTTCATGATGTAGAGGGAGCCGATGTAGAACTACTTCAAGTGCCAGCACTGGTTCCTGATGAAGCCTTGGAGAAATCCGGAGCCAAAAAAGCACGTGAGGCCTTTGCTCATGTTCCAACAGCCAAACCTGAAGACCTGGCTGAGGCCGACGCAGTCATCTTCGGCATTCCTGCTAGATTTGGCAACATGTGTGCTCAGATGCGCAACTTCTTGGATCATATAGGGGGACTCTCTAAAAAGTGTAGACCCATTTTGTTCTGCTCCTTTTCAGGTAATTCCCCATCAACGATAACCTGGAGATTTTTCTATATACAACCTACATTGTTACTATTCTAACCTAGTTAAGCTAGTGGATAATTATTGTTTGTGCTACTATTTTTAAATAAGAGAGGAGCAATGGGCGAAGAGCATGTTAGGCAAATTTGGAGGCTGTGGCATTAAGGAGGTGATGTCCATGTGAGACAAAAAAGAACGCAAGGTATGTTAAGTATAAAGGAAAGACAATAATTCGAAGAAAGGAGGAAAGTCATGGCTAAAGTAGCACGAGAAATGGTGGAAAGGGCGGGGGTAAATGTCGACCAACTGGTGGAGTTGCTGGTCAAGAATGCAGCCGCTGAACTCACCACCTACTATTATTACACGATTCTACGGGCGAATTTGATTGGATTGGAAGGAGAGACGGTTAAAGAGATTGCAGAAACGGCGCGCATCGAAGATCGCAATCATTTCGAGGCGCTGATTCCACGCATCTACGAACTCGGAGGGAGCCTGCCCAAGGATATGAAGGAGTTTCATGACATCTCAGGATGTCCACCGGCATACTTACCTGAGGACATAAGCAATGTTAACAAGATCTTGAAGGTTCTTGTGGAAGCAGAGAGATGCGCAGTGCGGGGCTATACCAACATCTGTAATCTTACTGCTGGCAAGGACCATCGGACATACGATTTGTCACTGGCGATCCTTAACGAGGAAATAGAGCATGAGTCCTGGTTCTCAGAATTCCTGGGTGAAGGCCCCTCTGGCCACTTTCTGCGTCGTGGTGAGACATCTCCCTTTGTGTCCAAGTTCCTGAAGTAAGGTCAGGATTGAAAAAGGGGAGGTCTGGCGTTAGGCCTCCCCGGTGCCCATCACCATTCGAGTTCTGTCACCAAGTTCTCGGTAGTGGGGGAGCTTCCGGAATCAGGTCAGAATTATGTCTATCCTTGTATCTGTTCCAAGATAATGATTCAGAGAAAGGCGAAATGTTATGGAAGTAAATGTAGGATTCGCTCTGCTGCTAACCACCCTGGCAGGACTGTCCACAGGGATAGGCAGTGCCATTGCCTACTTTATACGGACGCCTAAGTATTCGCACCTGGCAGTAATGCTGGGCTTCTCTGCCGGCGTCATGGTCTATCTCTCATTTGCCGAGCTGCTCAAAACGGCTATTGATGAGGTCGGCTTTGCCACAGCCAATCTGGGCTTCTTCGTTGGCATAGCTTTCATTGGCATAGTGGACATGCTTGTTCCTCATGAGTATAAAGAGGAGAGGGTTGAAGACACACACCCCTCTATTGTTAGCCAAAGCAAGTCACTGAGAAGAAGGGGAATAAGAAGGCTATTTGGCTCGTCTACCCCTGGCCAATCATCAGTCCTTATGCGGGCTGGCGTCTTTACTGCTCTGGGCATAGCCATACATAATTTCCCCGAAGGGCTGGTTACCTTTAGTAGCGCAGCTACCGGGGATGTAGGTCTGGGAATAGCGGTGGCTGTTGCTATTGCTGTCCATAATATTCCCGAAGGCATCGCCGTGTCGGTGCCCATTTTTTATGCTACCGGCAGCCGGCGGCGAGCTTTCATATTCTCCTTCTCAGCGGGGCTGGCCGAGCCGATAGGTGCTCTTATTGGCTACGCTATTCTACTCCCCTTTCTTACGCCAACTCTGCTTTCAACTGTCCTGGCCTTTGTGGCTGGTATCATGGTCTATATTAGCCTGGATGAACTTTTACCCTTAGCACACAGGTATGGCCAGGAACATCTAGCGATTATCGGTGTTGCAGCGGGTATGGTAGTTATGGCGGCCAGTCTATTCCTGCTACGCTAGCTTGGTAACACTAATATAATTTCAGGGATGCTATGATGAGGACTTTTACCAGGGAAGAGCTGAAGAAATATGATGGGAGTGAGGGTCTCGCTTACGTCGCCTATGACGGCAAAGTATATGATGTTTCGCAGAGCTTCCTCTGGAAGAAGGGTATCCATCAAGTTGTGCATCATGCCGGCTGCGATCTGACGGAAGCTCTGAAAAAAGCTCCCCACAACCTTGATATGTTGGATAAATTCCCCGTAGTGGGAGAACTGTTAGACCAAGAGTGAGCCCGACTCTATCATGCGCAGCCTGGTTAAGCTAGTGTTACTGAAGTAGTATTTGCCCCGTTGGTTGGTAACATGTGGCAGGAAAGCTCAGGGATAGACTGGAAACTATAGGCGTCCCTATGATTTAGGTAGACATATGCTCCCTTCTGGTGAATCTGGGTCTGTTCGGGACGAAGTTGGTTTTGTCTACCATTGCAGGGGGTTTGGCATTGCGAGCTGATGCCATCCATTTTCGATACGCTGTTGCCTTGGCTAACTATCAATGAGGGAGAAGCGAGCACTTTGGTGAATCACCTTATTTAGCCTCGGTAGATATGGACATCAAAGAGAAAAGAGTGAAAAGGCAAGAGTTAGTGGCCAATCTTCACCTGGTCTTGTCAAGGGCGGAGATATGAAAGTGGCCGAGTTCTTGCTCAGTCATAAGCCAGACGTGGTAGCGGCTAAGGAAAGTTTGCTGGGAAAGGGGCCAGGATATGCATTCACTGGCGCTGGAGTGGAAACTGGGCAAACAAAACCCAGGTCTCTCGATGGGTTAGCAGAGCAACTGGTGGTGGCATTGATTCAGCGGTGATAAACTTGGTTCCAAGTAAGATTCACTGAACTATTAGACCTTGATTGAATCCAGTGTTAATATTTATATGAAGGAGGTGAGCTAAATGAGCAATCTAGTAGAAGTGGGTAAGAGCGGGGAACTCGCCGAGGGAACTATGAAAGAGGTCTTGGTGCAAGGGGAAAGAATCCTCCTGGCCAGGACCGGTAGCAATTATTACGCTGCTGACAACCGCTGCCCTCATATGGGTGGGCAGTTGTCGCAGGGCAAATTGGAAGGGACTATAGTCACCTGCCCCCTGCATGGCTCTCAGTTTGACCTCACTGATGGACGGGTAGTCCGCTGGTTAATGGGTACCGGGTTGATTTCTGCGGTGAGCAAGGCAGTCAAGCGACCTAAACCGCTTACCGTATACAATGTAAAGGTCGAAGATGACAGGATTCTAGTAGAAATCTAGCTT